>DATFDC010000306.1:0-11505 GCA_035252415.1 Solirubrobacteraceae bacterium | reverse complement strand
GGCCGATGGTCGAGGAGTTGGCTCGCCTGTACATCGATGGGCTCGATCCGATGACCCGCCGCGGTCTCGACGCCGCCTCGGTCGTCCGCCGTGCGACCCTGAGCCTGCTGGAAGCGATGCTCCCGGATGACGACCCGGCCGAGCTGTTCGGCGCGCTGCGCGCTCTCGCGTTTGTCGAGCTTGGCGCCGAAGGCCTCGTGGTTCACGACACGGTGCGCGCGGCGACCAGCACGCTGGTCCAGGCATCTGACCCCGCTCGTCACCGCGCCTACCGGCGGGCTGCCTGGAGCCGTCTGCGCGCGGAGCTGCGCAGCGCCGGGCGAGCCGATCTCTGGCGATACACCGCCGACATGCTCTACCTGGTCGAGAACCCGATCGTCCGCGATGCGTTCTTCCCGAGCGGCTCGGATGAGCTCACGCTCGAACCCGCACTCGCCACTGACCGCGCCGCCATCGCGGCGATCAGCGCAGCCCAGCAGGGTCCCGAGGCGACCGCCCTCGTCGATGCTTGGTGGCGCGCCGCGCCGGACGCCTTTCGGGTCGTGCGCGACGCCGCGGGGATCGTGCACGGATTCTCGTGCCGCTGCCAGCCACAGCACGTCAGTCGTTCGTTGCTGCGCAGCGACCCAGTCACCGCCGCGTGGATGGAGCATCTGCGGCGCGCTCCGGTTCCCGCCGGCCAGCGCGTGCTCTTCAGCCGCCATGCGGTGGCATGCAGCGACATCGCCAGGGCCAGGCTGTGGCTGGACGTCAAGCGCGTCTATCTCGAGCTCCGTCCGCACCTGCGGCGGCTCTACACGCATGTGCCCGACGTCGATCGCGCGCTGGCCGTGCTCGCTCCGCTCGGGTTCGCCGCGCTGCCGGGCGCCCCCGTTGAGATCGGACAAGACACTCACTGGACGCTGGTGAACGACTTCGGTCCGGCCTCGATCGACGGCTGGCTGACCGATGTCGTGGGGCGGGAGCTCGCGGCCGACGAGCCCACCGTGCTCGACCCGGCAGCGCGCCGGCTCGTGCTCGACGGCCGCGCGGTCGACCTGAGCCGCCTGGAGCTGGACGTCCTGGCTCACCTGCGCCACCGCGAGGGCGTCGCGGTCACCCGCGAGGAGCTGCTGCGCGAGGTGTGGGGACACGAGTGGACGGGCGCAAGCTCGAACGTCGTCGAGGCGGTCGTCAGCGGACTGCGCAAGAAGATGGGCGACCGCGCCGCCGCGCTCCAGACCGTCCGCGGAATTGGGTACCGACTCGGTCCGCTCGAGTGATCGGACCTGGGACACGGGTCAGCCGGCTCCGGGACTACGCAACAGGTAACTCGTCGTCGGAGGGCGTTCGGACATTGGGTCGAGCGTCGACGTGGATGATCGCCGCCCCGTCCGGTCCGCGAGCGTAGTCCGGATGACGTCTGGTCCGGATCACTCTGGTCCCGCCCGCCGCAATGACCCCCAGCGCGGCGATCGAGACGAGGAGGATGGCCTCCCACGGAACTCGGCTCGACCTGCGCGTGGCTCGATGTCCGCGCGCCGGCGAGCGGACCGGTGACGCCGGCGACCGGCCACCGCCCGCGCTCACCCGGAACGTTCGCGTGTCGATGGCCGCCCGGCTCGAGCCGTCTATGTCGACCTGAAGCGTCGTGCCGCCGGGCAGGAGGACGAGGTGCGCGCTCGAGATGTCGACATTGGCAAGCGGCCGGAGGTCGATGCACACCGCCCGGTGATGGGTCGTGTCGAGCGCGTGGATGAACGGGACGCCGGAGGGGCGCATGTAGAGCGTGTACGCCCACTGTCCGCGGGCGCCCATCACCCGATTGATCGGAATCCCCGTCATCGCTTCGTCGCGCTCCCGCGGGTCCACCACGGGTTGGGGGAGAAGCCGGTGGGCGGGCAGGTCGTACGCCAGCACCTCATACTTGGTGAGGTCCGATGAGGGGTAGTGGATCAGGTAGAGCCACCGGCCGTCGGGGGAGATCGCATCGACCGTCGACCATCCCGGGAACGTGAGCCTGGTGCGGACAGCCAACTGAGGAGTGTCGAGCACGAGCAGCCGCGTCGTGCGCGGGCTCCCGACGGGGATGTGCGCCAGGATCAGCGTCCGTCCATCTGCCGAGAGGCCGGTCATCGAGCCGCTGTAGTCGATACCCGGAATCCCGTAGTGGCCGTGAAGACGCAGTCCGGAAACAGCGGGCCCGGCGCCGGCCTCCCGCTCCTTGACCACGGTATTGCCGTTCGCGTCGAACGCGCCATAGCGATATGGGTTTCCCGCCATCCCGATGTAGCTGTTCTGCACCGGCGCCACCGGCCCGCCGGCCGCAAGCGCGCCGGGCGCCGCCGCCATCGCCACGCAAAGCGCGATCGGCATCGACCACCAGGTCCGTTTCATCGCCATCCTCCTCCGCGGGATCTGTAGCAACCCCTATACGTTTGAGCGGCCCGATCCGTTCCCGGCGGCGCTGGACCGATGAGAAGGGCCCCGCAGCGCGGTCTCAATTCGCGATGGATGCCGACGAAAGCACCTTTTCCGCGCTCTTCGAACGCCACTGCCGCGCGCTGCAGGCGCACTGCTACCGAATGGTCGGGTCGTTCGACGAGGCCGAAGAGCTCGTGCAGGAGACATTTGCGCGCGCGTGGCGCGGCCGGAAGGGATTCCGGCGCGAGGGGCAGTGGTCGTTCCGCGCTTGGCTCTACCGCATCGCGACCAACGCATGCCTCGACCATCTGGCGCGCCCGACCCCGCGGCTGCTGCCGGCGGACGTCGCGTCGGCGGCGGATCCGGATGCCGAGCCGTCGCCGCCGGCGTCTGACGTGCTCTGGCTCGATCCGTACCCTGATCGCCTAGTCGATCCGCACGAGGCCGCCGTCGCGCGCGAGACGTTGGAGATCGCGTTCGTGGCGGCGATCCAGCACCTGCCCCCGCGTCAGCGTGCGGCGCTGATTCTGCGCGACGTGGCCGGGTTCTCAGCCCGTGACACGGCGGGCCTGCTCGGAACGAGCGTGCCCGCCGTGACCAGCGCACTGCAGCGCGCGCGCAAGCGGCTGCGCGACCGCCTCCCTTCGCGACGGCTCGACTGGGCACGCCGGCAGGATTCGACCGAGGAGGAGCGCGAGGTCGCACGCCGCTACATCGAGGCAATCGAGCGCCGCGACTTCGTGGCGCTCGCTGCGCTGGTGCGCGCCGACGCGCGCTTCTCCTTCCCCCCACGCCCGCTCTGGTACGACGGCCTCGACGCATTCCGGCGCGGCAGTGAGAAGCACGCCGCTCCGGGCGAGCACCTGCTTGTCCCCGCTGCCGCCAACTTGCAGCCCGCGTTCGCCGTCTACCTGCGGGCGCCGGCCCAGTCGCGCTATCGGCCCCTCGCGCTTGCCGTGCTCCGCGTGGAGCAGGGACGCGTCATCGAGGTCGTCCACTGGGACCGGCCGGAGCTGTTCGGGGGGTTCGGACTGCCGATTAGTTTTCCGCCCTCGCGGCGTTTCAACGAAGATGAGATCAACGCGAAGGAGGCCAGATGAACGTCGGGACGGAGCAGGAGTGGCAGGCGGCTCGCAAGGAGCTGCTCACCGCCGAGCGCGAACTCGAGGCGTTTGCCGAGCGGGTCCAGCAGCAGCGCCGTGAGTTGCCGTGGGTTCCCGTCGATAAGGAGTATCGCCTGGCGACCGAGGATGGACCGAGGTCGCTAGTCGAGCTGTTCGAGGGACGCTCGCGGCTACTCATCTACCACCTGATGTTCGGCGAGGACTGGGAGGTGGCGTGTCCCGGCTGCTCGTCGCTGGCCGACGGGCTTGACGGCGTGATCGCCCATCTGAACGACCGCGACGTGACGCTGGTCTGCATGTCGCAGGCGCCGCTCGAGAAGCTCACCGACTACAAGGCACGGCGCGGGTGGGCGGTGCCGTGGATTTCCGCCTCCGGCAGCGACTTCCTGTTCGACTACGGCTTCGCGTTTCGTCGGGAGGAAATGTCGGGCATGGTTCGCGAGGAGTTCGACATGGGCCAGCTGCTCCGCGAGGCGCCGCAGTGGATGCGCGACTACCGCGACGAGGTCGGAGCGTCAGACCTCCAATCGGCCGTTTCGGTGAGCGCAGGCTGGAGCGTGTTCGCGATGCGGGACGGCGCCGCCTACAACACCTACCGCGTGTATCCCCATTCGCGGATCATCACGCCGCTGTTCTCGGGCCTGCTCGAGTTGCTGCCGCCAAGCTAGCCGAGCCCAGCCAGGCTGGGACGCTAGGTCCCAGTCGAGCCTTCTGACCAGCGCTTGAGCGCTTCGCGTCCGAGCAACGTGACCTCGCCGTTGGCGGCGATCCAGTCACGAGCGCGCAACTCGCCGACCAGCCCACCAGGATCGGTCGGGCTCGCCTCGTCGCCCCCGCCAATCAGTACGTCGGTCCCCGGCTCAACCCTCCAGCGACCCGAGTCGAGGGCGCTGAGAGCACGCCCCTGTTCGTCGCTGGGGACATCAAGCGGATGCGGACCCGCGACGGACCGCCTCCTTGCCGCCGTTTCAGGTTCCAACTCCTTCGGGTGTGCCGCGTGCTGAGCTTCGGGATCGCCGAGCCGGTCGCCGATCCACCGGCCCGTCGAGTCGGCGAGTTCCCTGAACCGCTCACCACCCATCTCGATCTGCCGGGCAATCTCGTCCAGATCGATGCTCTTCACGGCGCGCTCGACTGACCGGCTCAGTTCAGTCGCGATCGCGCGAACCTTCTTCTCAAAGCTCTCGTCATCTCGTCCGCTCATCACAAGATCATCGCACCGGCGCGGCCCGGTATCGCTTTGACCGCCGAGCAGTCGCATCGGATCCGCCGTCGAGTACCGGTTCTCCACGCCTACTCCGCGCATGGTTTGAGGGGTTAGCCTTTGGATGTGATCGCTTCGGTGGCGCTGAGGGGATGTCCGGTCGAGCCGGGGTTCGATCCGCTCTCGCCGGAGTTTCTGGCCGATCCGTTCGCGGTGATGACGGGGCTGCGGCTGGCGGAGCGACCGGTGTTCTATGCGCCGGCGATCGACTACTACGTGATCTCTGGCTATCGCGACATCGAGGCGATCTTCTCTGACCATGAGAGCTATTCGGCGGCCGCAGCGCAGCTGCCGCTGGTCGAGCTCGATCCACAGGCGCGGCAGATCCTGCTCGATGGCGGCCACCGCCCGCAGCCGTCCATGGTCAGCCTCGACCCGCCGGCGCACACCCGGCTTCGGCGGCCGACGGCCCGGGCGTTCAGCGCCCGGCGCACGGCGGAGATGGAGCCGCGGATCCGTGTCGTCGTGGACGAGTTGCTGGACGCGATCGACCCGGCCGCGCCGTTTGATCTCGTCTCGGCACTCACGTTCCCGCTGCCGGCGACGGTCGTCTTCAGTTTCATGGGCGTGCCCGAGGAGGACTATGCCCAGCTGAAGCGGTGGTGCGGGTATCGCGCGAAGCTTGCTTGGGGACGGCCAGCCGCCGAGGAGCAGATCGAGCACGCCCGGAACATGACCGCTTACCGTCGCTACCTGCGCGAGCTTGTGGCGGCCAAAGACACCGAGCGTGGCGATGACTTCACCAGCGCGTTGCTCGCCATACACGACGAGGATCCCGACCAGCTGAGCCACGAGGAGATCGCATCGATCCTCTTCTCGCTCAGCTTCGCCGGCCACGAGACGACGAACTACCTGATCGGGAACATCCTCCGGCGGCTGCTGGAGGATCCCGGCCGTTGGGACGCCGTTGTCGCGGACCCGGCGCTGATCCCGAATGCGATCGAGGAGACGCTGCGCTATGACCCCTCGGTGCCCGTGTGGCGGCGCCTCACCCGCCGGGACGTCACGATCGCCGGCGCGGACATCCCGGAGGGGTCAAAGCTGTTCCTGTGGCTTGCCGCTGCCGGACGGGATTCGAGTGTCTTTCCCGACCCCGACATGTTCGACCTCCACCGCGAGAACGCCAAGCGCCACCTGGCATTCGGCAAAGGCATTCACTTCTGCATCGGCTCGGCCCTCGGGAAGCTCGAAGCGCGACTGGCGCTCGAGGCACTAACCAATCGCTTCCCCGCGCTGCGCCTCGTCGCCGACCAGACACTGACCTTCCATCCCAACATTTCCTTTCGCGGTCCCCAGACACTCTGGGCTCACGTGCGGTAGCTCACGATCGAGCGCGCTCGGGACGTGACGCCCCCGGCCCGGGTGGTAGCTCGATCTCGCCGGGTCCCGCCTGGTTGCCGCAGCGATCGCAGCGAAAGTCTGGTCCGACGTTGCCGCCGCAGCCGGCGTGCAGGGCGAGTCGCGGCGGGCCCGTCGGCGTCGGGTAGTGGCGGTCGCCCCATTTCATGAGGACGATGAGGGCGGGGGCCAACTCGGCGCCTTTGTTGGTGAGGATGTACTTCGGCCGGCCGGGGCGCTCCTCGTCGGGAACCCGCTCGAGTACGCCCTCTTCGCACAGCGACTTGAGCCGATTGGTGAGCACGTTCGTGGCGATCCCAAGGCTGTTCTGGAATTCCTCGAAGCGCTCGATGCCGAGGACCGCGTCGCGCAAGATCAGGAGCGTCCAGCGCTCCCCGACCACCTCCAGCGATCGGGCGATCGAGCAGACCTGGTCTGGATAGTCGCGTTGGAGCATCACTCAATCGTAGCTGACTTGCTTGACAAAAGCCAGCCCTCCGGCTACGGTGCCTTGCGTCATGCAAGTTAGCCTCGCCAAGGAGGAGTCGTGAAGCGAAAGTCCCTGATCCTGATCTCGCTGTTGCTGGCGGCGTTCGTCATCAACCTCGACACGACGATCGTCAACGTTGCGCTGCCGACGCTGGTGCGCGCGTTGCACGCGTCGGACTCGCAGCTTCAATGGGTCGTGGATGCGTTCAACTTGCTGTTCGCGGCGTCTGTGCTTGCCGCGGGGAGCCTGTCGGACCGCTTCGGGCGCAAAGGGATGCTCCTCGCCGGACTGACGGTGTTCGGCCTGGCGAGCCTGGCCGGCGGGTTGACCGGCAGCGCGGGCCAGCTCGTCGCGGCGCGCGCCGTGATGGGGGTCGGGGCGGCGATGGTGTTCCCCGCGACACTGTCATTGATCTCGAACGTGTTCACCGATCGGCGGGAGCGCGCGCTGGCGATCGGCTTGTGGGGGGCCATCACCGGCGTGGCGATCGCGCTTGGCCCGATCGTCGGCGGCTGGCTGCTCGAGGCGTCGGGCTGGCGCAGCATCTTCTTCGCGATGGCTCCGGTCGCGACGCTCGCCGGCGTCCTGGTTGCCGGCTCCGTCCCCACCTCGCGCGACCCGCAAGCGCCCAGGACCGACCGCGCCGGGTTCGCACTCTCAACTGCGACGGTCGCCCTGCTCGTCTATACGATCATCGAGGCCCCGAACCACGGCTGGGGAAGTGCACGAACGCTTGCCAGCTTCGCCCTCACTGCTGTGTTGGCCACCGCATTCGTGGCCCGGGAGCTGCGCACCGAGCAGCCGATGCTCGACCTGAGCCTGTTCCGCAATCCGCGCTTCACCGCGGCCAGCGCGTCGGTCGCGATCTCGTTCTTCGCGCTGTCCGGGTTCATCTTCCTGGTCACCCAGTACTTCCAGTTCCTCAAGGGTTATGGGCCACTGTCGACCGGCGTACGCCTGCTGCCGGTCGCGTCATTCGTGGCGATCTCCTCGGTCCTCGGCACCAGGCTCGCGGTGCGGATCGGCACGAAGCTGGTCGTGGCGTCCGGACTGTCGCTGATGGCCGGGTTCTACGTCTGGGTCACGATCACCTCGGCGACCACCGGGTACGGAACGATCGCCGCGCAGATGGTCGTGCTTGGCACTGGAATGGGGCTGACCAGCGCACCGGCAACCGAGGCGATCATGGGCGTGGTCCCGAAGGCGAAGGCCGGCGTCGGCTCGGCGGTCAACGACGCCACGCGCCTGCTTGGCGGCACCCTCGGCGTCGCCGTGATCGGCAGCGTCTACGCCTCGTTGTACGCCGGCCGGCTGACGAGTGCACTTCCTACGGGATTGCCCGCGGGCGTCGCGCGCACCGCGCACATGTCCGTCGGCGGCGCGCTCACCATCGCGGACAAGCTCCTCCACGGCGGCCATCCGGCGCTCGCAGCAGCCATCCATGACGCCGGCAGCGCGGCCTTCTTCTACGGCTTCCACGCGGCCAACTTCGTGGCCGCCGGCATCGCCGCCGCCGGTGCGGTGATGGCGCTGGCGCTGCTCCCTGCACACCCGACCGCCAGCAGCGATGACCTAGCAGACCTAGAGCCCGTCGGCTCACCCGCCACAGCTGTGGCACACGGTTGAACGAACACCAACAACTGGAGACGAGATCTCATGAGAAACCAGCAACTCACACGTCCCGCGGCCGGGCCCATGCTCGGGCGGGCGACCGGGTTCGAACTGGCCAGCCCCGACCAGCCGGGAGCGGCGAACATCGGTGTCGCGCTCGAGCGAAACCGGGCCTTTGCCGCCGCCGGGGGTCACCACGGCGCGGTCGTATTCCCCAACCTCCGCCTGTTCGTCATCACCTGCCTCGATCCACGCGTCGACCCCGCGCATTTCTTGGGCCTCGGTGTCAGTGACGCGATGGTCGTCCGCAACGTGGGCGGACGGGTTACCCCCGAGGTGATCAACGACATCGCGTTCATCGGACAAATCACGGAGAACGTCGTCGCCGACGGTCCGATGTTCGAGGTGGCCGTGATCCACCACACGCAGTGCGGCACCGGCGCGTTCGCCGACGACGGATTCCGCCATCGCTATGCCGAGCGGATCGGCGCCGATGAGTCGACGCTGCGCGATCACGCTGTCCTCGACCCCGCGGCAACCGTCACGCGGGACGTCGAGCGCCTGCGCTCAGCAGACTCGATCTCTCCGCGCGTCGGCGTGTCCGGCCACGTCTACGACGTGGTGACCGGCCTCGTCGAAACCGTCATCCCCGCACGACCGAAGGGCTTCCATGACTCGTGAGGCAGTCACACACCGATTGGGGCGGCGATGACCGATCACGATCCCTGCCCGGTCTGCGGGAAACCCCGTCGCTACCTGATGGAAACGCATCCCGACATGCCCGGCCTGTCCGAGCGCTTGCGCGGCGTGAACGGCCAAGCCGACCGATGGGTACTGACCGGGATGCTCTCCGGCCTCGCCGCGGTCCTTCTCGCGGCGACCAACGCCGTCCTCCACATCCTCTGACCCGGCACGTCGCGTGGCGACCACTTGCACACCAGAGTCGCGGGTCTCCGCCGGTTACTCGTCGGCGGGGACGTGAGCCCCTTTCGGCCGGGCGGCTCGAGTCCCATCAGATCCCATACTTGAGGAGCGCGCCAGGCCGGCGCGCTCCACTACCCAGGGAACTGCTTCGGTCTCCCATCCGGGGGCCATCAGATGAACCCCCGCGACGCCTGGAATGGACCGCAGCTGCTCGATCAGGTCGGCGGCAATCGCGACGCCCTCGGCCTTGGCCGCCTCGCCCTCCAACCCGTCCATGCGCGCGAAGGTGGCGTCATCGACCTCGACGCCCGGGATGTTGCGATGCAGGTGCTCGAGCATCCGGCTGGATCGCGGCGGCGTCACACCGACGAGCAACGGGGCGCGCTCGGTGATCCCGAGCCGGACCAGCGGGCTCAGCCAATCGGCGAACCGCTCGACGTCGTAGACGATGTTGCTCTGCAGGAGAGTCACGCCAGAGTCGAGCTTCGATGTCAAGCGCTCGGCGGAGTCGACGAGCGGGTTGGCGGCTCCGACGATCCGAAACGCTGTCGGTCGGCGAAGCGTTTCGCCGGCTGCCAGGGCACCACCGTTCATCGTGGTGATGAGCCGGGCGAGCTGCCGCGCGTCGAGATCGCGCACATGGGTTGCCAGGCGTTCGTATGGTCCTACCGCGAGCGGATCTCCGGACAGGACAAGGACGGTCCGCACTCCGAGCATCCAGGCACCCAGCAGATCGCTTTGCACCGCCATCAGGTTGCGGTCACGCCCGGTGGTTTGCAGGATCGGATCGACTCCCTCATCAAGGAGCACTGAGGCGCAGGCAAGGGCGGAGACCTTCACCGTCGCGGCCTGGTTGTCGGTCACGTTGACCGCGTCGACCAACCCGGCGAATATCTCGGCGGCCGCACGGATGCCCGCGCTGTCAGGATCGCGCGGCGGGCCGAGTTCAGCCGTGACGGCGAACCGGCCGGTCGTCAGTGCATCGTCCAGGCGCCTCGCGACTACCACTTCCGCGCCTAGAGCCCGAAATGCCCGGACGCGGGGTGCTCGGGCCCGAACTCGAGCGTACGAACGACTTGGATCACGTATTCAGGCCCTGATCCGGAGGACCGATCCAAAGCGTCCGGCGTCACCGGCGGCGTGCCGTCCAGGAAATCGAGACGCATAAGGCGAGTCTGTTCGGCCATCGAGCGGGGCACAATAGCCAACGTCGCAGTGCTGCGTCCCGGCGTATCTCATGCGCTGGATCGACCACGCCGGCATCCGAGTCCGGGTGCCCAGCCCTCACCCCGCCGTCTAGCTCACGTCGTCGCGGCACGATGTCGCGGCACCGTGAGGCTTCCCGAGATATCGGGCTCGGCTACTGGTTGGTGAGCCGTAGGCCGAACAGGGCGTCTGCGGCCGCCGGGATCGCGAACGGGAAACTCGTGTTGTCTGAGATGACTATGTCGCTGTTCGCGGGGATCGCGGCGGTAGTCGTACTTGTGCAGCTCGTGGCGTTATCGAGGATCTGGCAGGAAAGATCGCTGGCGCTGCCGTTGACATACAAGACGAACGTGCGGCCGGCCCCGGCGCCGGGTGCCGCGGTGAGTTCGACGCTGAGGTCCTGGGCAATCAACGCGTGGTTGGGGGTGCGGTAGCTGACCGCGGCCGGGTCGAAATTCCCGGTTGATGTGCCACTAGGTGACCCGTTGTCGCGGGGCAAAACGGTTGCCAGCGCGTTGATGCGTCCGGTCAGCACAGTGCCTGCGTCGGGGCCGGCCGGACCTTGCGGTCCGGTGTCCCCCTGGGGACCCGGGTCGCCTTTCGGCCCCTGAGGACCTTGCGGCCCGGGCTGTCCCTGCCGGTCCCAGGTGATCGTCGTTTCAAACGAGGCGCAATGGCTCCTGAGGCTGGTGGACGGCAACGATGGGTCGATCAACCGGATCGTGCCCGCGCCGTTCAGCATGCAAGCGGTGTAGATGCCGTTGCTGTCAGGGATGGTGGCGTAGGCGATGCCCGCTGCCGTGCCGAGCAGCGCAACGACCCCGAACGCGACTCGTACGGCGGCGCGACGGCTGAGACGTGTCCCCATGAGGACCTCCTTCTTAGAGCGCGCTTCGGAGATGCACGCTGTGACATTCGCAGCGGCCTCGCGTCTGCGCCGCTGTCGCCTCAATACTTGCGCCTCGCAGCGTCACGTCCCCAGCACCAAAAGACATCCGCCACAGTGGCGGATGTTCGGCACGCCCGCTCCATCGGAGGGAGCAAGGACGCTCGCTTGAGGTGCCTGCTGCTGCGCCGCCCCCAGGGCAGACTGCCCCTCTCGGCAGCTTGCAGGCAGAACGCTGATACCGCTACCGGGATTCGAA
>DATFDC010000305.1:0-17962 GCA_035252415.1 Solirubrobacteraceae bacterium | reverse complement strand
CGCGGTAGAAGTAGAGGACGGCGACCCCCAAGGCGGTCATCACGGCGCCGAGGAAGAACGGCGCCTGGGCGCTGACGTGCTCGGCCAGCTTGCCGGCCACGAACGGCGCGATCGCGCCTCCGCAGAAGCGGACGAAGCTGTAGGCCGAGGAGGCGATCGGCCGGGGCACCGAGGCCGACTCCATCACGACCTGTGTCATCAGCGTATTGGTGATCCCGAAGAACGCCCCGGACACGATCACGCCCGCAATCAGCGCGGTCTGCGAGGCGTGCAGGACACCCATCACGGCAAGCACGAGCGCGATCCCCACGAGCGCCACACCCAGACCGCGGACGTCGCCGAAGCGCCGGCCGAACCGCGGCGCGACGAACACGGCGAAGATCGCCAGCATCAGTCCCCAGCCGGTGAATGTGTAGCCAAGCTCGTGGATCCCGAGGTGCAGCGGAAACGGCGTGTACGCGAGCAGGGTGAAGAAGCCGAAGTTGTAGAACACCGCAGCCAGCCCGCTGCCCCTCGTCGCCCGATGGCGGAGCGCCCTGAGCGGTTCGATCAGCGAGACGCGCTGCTCGGGCGGCGGCGCCGGGGTCGGGTCGAGGAACAACCGGATCGCCACGAAGCCGATCGCCATCAGGACGGCCACGCCGAAGAACGGCCCCCGCCACGAGATGCCGCCGAGCTCACCTCCGATCAGCGGGCCGAGCGAGATCCCCAGGCCGAGCGCGGCCTCGTAGAGCATCACCGCGCCGGCGACCCCGCCGCTCGCCGAGCCGACGATCACCGACAGCGCGGTGGCGATGAACAGAGCGTTGCCCAGGCCCCATCCGGCGCGCAGCCCGACGATCGCGCCCACACTGTTGGACGCGCCGGCCAGTGCGCTGAACACGATGATCAGCACCAGACCGCCGAGCAGGGTGCGCTTGGCGCCGATCCGGCTCGCCACCACGCTGGAGGCGAGCATCGAGATCCCGGTCATCGCGAAGTAGCTCGTGAACAGCAACTCGACGTCGCTCGGCGACGCGTTCAGGTCGTGCGCGATCGCCGGCAGGATCGGATCGACCAGCCCGAGGCCCATGAACGAAACGACGGCGGCGAACGCAACCGCCCACACGGACCTCGGTTGGGCCCAGAAACTCGACCGGCGACTCCCCGCATGGCTCATTGGCCTGCTCCTTTCCGCACCGCGGCCACGAGTGCCTCGAGGGCCCCGACCGCGTTCTCCAAAGCTTCGACTTGGTCCTCGGGCATCGCGCCGATCCGCTCGCGCAGGAGCGCCCGGTACTGCGCCCGGTAGCGCTCGAGCGCGCCGGCGCCTTCCGGCGTCAGCGACACGAGCACAGCGCGTCCGTCTTCCGGGTCGCGACTCCGCTCCACGCAGCCTCGCCGCTCGAGCTCCTTGATCAGCACCGTGGTGGTCGGCTGCGCGAGACCCTCGAGCTCGGCGAGCTCGGTCACCCGGCGCGGACCGTCGCTCAGCGTCCGCAGGATCCCGCCCTCGCTGCGCGAGATCTCTCCCCGCGCGTGCCCGGAGATCAGTCGCGAGAGCTGCGACGCGCTCGGAACCAGATCACGAACGATGTGCTCGACGCGTTCCGCGCGGGACCTTGTCGCTGCTGCCGACACCATGTATCGGAAAACTATATAGCTTTCCTATGGAAATATCAAGAGGAGGCACCCTGACCGCCACCGGATCGCCACTCGCCGCCCCGCCCAGGGCGAATGGCAGTCTGCTCGCGTGTGGCGCGAGCGAATCTCCGTTTACGTCCCGGTGGGGTGCCGAGTGGCGGAAAACTCGCGCTCGCGGGTCGTGGGTCGCGCTTACGTGGCTCCGCTCGCGCTCGCGCTTGCGCCTGGCGCCGGCGCCTGCCGACCGGGCGGCGCAGGCCTAGAACGGCCGCTCGAGCAGAGTCCGGACGTGCGCGGCGGCCGTGTGAGCGGCGTCGCCGGCGTCCTCGTCCTCCCCGCCATCGGTCACGGCCAGGAATGCCTCGACCACGGCGGGATCGAACTGTGCTCCGGCACACCGGCGCAACTCCTGGCAGGCACCCTCCCGCGACATCGCGGCCCGATAGCTGCGCTCGGTGATCATCGCCTCATAGGCGTCGCAGACGCTGACGATCCTCGCCCCCAGCGGGATCTCCTCGCCGCGCAGTCGATCCGGATAACCCGTCCCGTCCCAGCGCTCGTGGCTGGCCCGAACCAGCCGCGCGATCGGGCGCAGTGCCGGCGCGCCCTGGAGGATGCGCTCGCCGAGGATCGTGTGGTTGCGGACGAACTCCCAGTCACCCTCGGTGAGCTCGCTGCGCTTGTTGAGGATCACGTCCGGGATCCCCACCTTGCCGATGTCATGGAGCTGGGCGGCGCGGAACACCTCGTCGAGGGCCTCGCCGCTGACCGCGAGCCGGCGGGCCACCCGGGCGGAGAGCCGCGCGACCTGGCCGGAATGCTGATCGAGGTCGGGCTGCTTCACACGCATTGTGCGGAGCAGGACCTCGCTGGCCTGGACGCCCGCGCCGGTGGCCCGGCGCCGCTTGTTGGCATACATGCGCTCGTCGGCGAGGCGCAGGGCATGCGAGGTGTCCCCGGCCTCCTGGGGCAGGACGACCACACCCAGGGAGGCGCGGACCGTGAACTCGGGACCGGTCTCGCTCAGCGCGGCGGCCGCCGAGGAGATCAGCTCGGCCGGATCGGCGCCGGCCAGGTCAAGATGCGCGCAGAACTCGTCGCCGCCCAGCCGGTAGGCCCGGCCGACGCCCTTCACGGCACACCGCAGCCTCTCCCCCACGCGAGCCAGCAGCTCGTCGCCGGCCAGGTGACCGAACGTGTCGTTGTAGGCCTTGAACCCATCGAGGTCGAACAGCAGCAGTAGGGACGCGCCGCCGTTCTCCGCCCTTTCCTCGAACGCCTCACGCAGATCGGCGGTGAGCCGGCGACGGTTGCCCAGGCCGGTCAGCGGGTCGGTCATGGCCTGCTCGCGGATCGCGTGGTGGGCGATGATCTCGGCCGCGGCGATCTCGGCCTTGGCGACCAGCTCGGACATCAGCGCGATCTCATCGTCCTCGAACGCCCGGCCGGCGCGCACCAGCCACAGCGAGCCGGCCATCTCCGTGGGCGACGCGGCGATTCGCATCGGCACGCTGAGGCGCCACACGCCACGCTGGCCCACCTGCACGGGCCCGCGAGCACTCGCATGACCTCGGCCCTCATGCTCCAGCGCGTCCAGCCAGCCCTCGACCCCGACCGACAGGCGCACGGGAGCCGGGCCGCCGCCCAGCTCGAGTCGTCCGGCCGCGGCGTCCAGAGCGTCGATCGAGCCATGCAGGAGAATCTCCAGCAGCCCGCCGAGGTCGAGCTTCGACGCGAACGCGTCGCCCAGCCGGCGCACGGCAGACTGCAGGCGCACTCGCTCCTGCTCGACGAGCTTGAGTCGATGGTGGGCGCGATCGATCCGCTCGGTGCGATCGCGGGCCATGAGCCAGAGCAGGAACACGAGCGGAAGAACCAGCAGGATCGCGAGGGGATGCTGTCGCGTGCCCATCCCGGCCAGGAAGCCCAGCGGGGCCAAACCGGCGTCGACCGCCCAAACCATCGCGATCACCTTGATGTGCAGGTTGAGCTCGGGCACGACGCCGGTCAGGCGCAGGCGCACCAGGGAGCAGACGAGATCCAGCGCGCAGCCGGCGGCGATCGCGCCGGCCAGCAACGGCAGCTGTTCGAACCCGATGACCGGTGAGCCGGCGAGCAGGAGGACGAGCGCCGGCCCCACCGCATGCCACGCGTCGGGCACCGCCGACAGCACGCGGCGCGGCGGAACCCGGCCGAACATCCAGTCCACGGCATTCCCGAGTGCCATCCCGCAGCCCACCGCCGCGGGGACGGCGGCGGGCGGCAGGACCAGCAACATCGGGACCAGGATGAGCTGTGTGGGGACGACGTATCCGGCGCCCACCGGAAACTCGATGCGCACGACCAGCGCATACACCGCGATCAATAGCGCGGCCGTTCCGGTGAATGGCCCTACCGCGCCGGCAAGAGGGTGGGTGCCGCCGGCCGTGAGGAGCAGAACCGCGGCCACCCCCACGAACAACGCGGCCGCGATCGCGTCGACGAGCAACTCCCGCCGGGACGCACTGCGCTCGCGCTCGTCCCAGCTGCGCTCGAGCAGCCGCTCGGTCGCCGATTCGGCCACGCCCTCGCGCTCCATCGGATTGCTTCCCACGTGATCCCGATCCGCTGCCTAGATCGCCGTGAACGTGGTCAGCCCGACCGATACGGATCGACGTACACGTCGTCGATCTGCCAAGTCGCCGCCGAGGGGCGGACCGTGAACTGGAGCGCCACCATCAGCGTCTGGCCGTCGGCCAGACCGGAGTTGTCGGCCACGATCGGAGCGGTCGGCGCCCAGGTGGGCGTCGAGCCATCGAGGAGATGGACGAGCGGAACCGTGGTCACGCCGTCGGAGGTCTGCACCAGCGCCTGCGCCCGGAGGCCGGCGCCGGCGCCCACCTGCTGGGCGAAGAACCGCAAGGAGCTCATCGTGTTGTCCACGCAGAAGTAGGGAGAGGTGGCGCTCCCCCCGCCGGCGATGGTCAGCGACTGGCTGTCGCCGGGGCTGTTCACGAGGAACGGCTCGTTGCCCGAGGTCAGGGTCGCGTTAGACAGGGTCCAGCCGACCTGATCGGCGGTTCCCTCGAACGATCCTCCCGGGGCCAGGAAGTAGTCGTTGTTGTCACCCCACTGCGAGAACGGGGTGCTGACTGCGGGGGTCTGGCACGTCGCCAGAATCGAGTTCGAGGCGAACGCGACGCTCGGTGCGATGAGCACTCCCAGCGAAGCGAGCGCCGCGACCAGAATGGCGAAAACGCGCCGACGTGAGCGGACGAAAGTAGACAAGGCTAAACCTCCATGCGGGACCGCCAATCCCTGGCGCACGATCTCCTGAGAGTCGGCAGCTGGGCGATCTCGAATCCCCGAGACCCCTGGCTTTGCGCCCCCGCCTCACGACGAGTTAGCCCTTTACGACACTCTCGAAATCGGCAGTTGAGGCCAGACCTTTAAGGGGTTCTCCCGAGAGTGGAGATTTCGCACAGGTTGAGCGCCCGAGGCCGTGCCGGGATTGCCGCGACGGGATCAGTTAGCCGATGACCTTGCCGGGGTTGAAGATTCCGTGGGGGTCGAGCGCCCGCTTGACCGCCCGCATCATCTCCACGCCGGCCGGGCCATGCTCGGTGGCCAGGAAGCGCGACTTGCCGTACCCGACGCCGTGCTCGCCCGTGCACGTGCCGCCGTGCGCGATGGCGCGCTCCACGAGCCGGCCGTGGAAGGCCTCGGCTCGCGCGAGGTCGTCGGGATCGTCCGGATCCACGAGCACGCACACGTGGAAGTTGCCATCGCCGACATGTCCCACGATCGGGGCGGTCAGACCGTGTTCGGCGATGTCGGCCTGAGCGGCGGTGACGCAGTCGGCCAGGGCCGAGATCGGCACGCACACGTCGGTGGTGAAGCCGGCGCGGCCGGGCAGCAGCGCCCGGGCCGCGTCGTAGCCGCGATGGCGGACGTGCCAGAGGCGGCGCCGCTCCTGCTCGTCCGAGGCCCAGGCGAAGTCGCCGCCCCCGGACTCGGCCGCGATGCCCTGCGCCTCCTCGGCCTGGGCGGAGACGTCGGCCTCGGACATTCCGTGGAACTCCAGCAGCAGCGTGGGTGCGACCTGGAAAGCGGTCCCGTCGTGGCGGTTGATCGCCTCGATCTGCAGCTCGTCGGCGAGCTCCATCCGGGCCACCGGGATCGCGTACTGGCTGATGCCCACGGCGCACTGCACCGCCGCCGCCACGCTGGGAAACGTGCATGACGCCGCGGCGATCGCCGGCGGAATCGGGTGAAGGCGCAGGGTGGCCTCGCAGATCAGCCCGAGCGTGCCCTCCGAGCCGATCATCAAGTGGGTGAGGTCGTAGCCCGCGGAGGACTTGCGCGCGCGGGAGCGGGTCCGCACGATCTCGCCGAGGCCGTTCACGATGGTCAGCGCGAGGACGTTCTCGCGCATCGTCCCGTAGCGCACGGTCTGCGTGCCGGACGCCCCGGTGGCGGCCATCCCCCCGACCGTGGCGTCCGCGCCGGGATCGACCGCGAAGAACACGCCTTCCGGGCGCAGGCGAGCGTCCAGCGCCCGGCGCGTGGCGCCGGCCTGCACCACGACATCGAGGTCCTCGATCGAGGGCCGGCCGATCGCGTTCATCTCGCTCATATCGACGCTGATCCCTCCGGCCAGCGCCGCCACGTGGCCCTCGAGCGAGGTTCCGGCCCCGAACGGCACCAGCGGCAGGCGATGCTTAAGCGCGATCCGTACGACGCCGGCCGCCTCCTCCACGCTGCGCGGCCACACCACGATGTCGGGCCGCGCCGGTGGGTGGAACGACTCGTCGTGGGCGTGCTGGGCGAGCACGTCGGCGCCCGTGCCCACCCGGTCGGCGCCGAGCAGGTCGCCGAGCCCGCCGCGACCGGCCTCCACGCTCGCCGCTTCGGGGCGAGCCGGCTTGGGGACCTCGACGACGCTCATGAACCGAAGCTTGCCAGACCCGCCCGGCGCTGGTCCGCGCGACCAGCAACCCTTGCCACAATCATCGATATGAAGCTTGGGCTGGCGAATCGAGCCGCTCCGGGGATCGACGCGATCGATCTCAAGACGCCGGAGGAGATCGATGGGATCGCCCGCGCCGGGGCGATCGCCGTGGACACCCTGCGCGTTCTGGAGCGCGAGCTTCGCCCGGGCGTCACGACGGCGGAGCTTGACGCGATCGCCCACCGTCACATCACCTCATGCGACGCGACCCCCACCTGTAACGGCTACCGCGGCTACCCCGCGTCGATCTGCGCCTCGCCCAACCACCTCGTCGTCCACGGGATCCCCGGCTCGTACGCGCTGCGGGACGGCGATCTCATCACGCTCGACCTCGCCGTGACCCGCGACGGCTGGATCGCCGACACCGCGCGCACATTTGTCGTGGGATCTCCCAGTCGCCAGGCGCGAGCCCTGCTGGCCACGACCGAGGCCGCGCTGGCCGCCGGCGTCGAGCGGTGCCTTCCCGGCAGGCACCTCGGCGACATCTCGCACGCGGTGCAGCAGGTTGCCGAGGCGGCCGGGTTCACGGTATTGCGCGAGTTGCGGGGCCACGGCGTGGGCCGCCAGTTACACGAGCCGCCGATGATCGCGAACTACGGCACGCCTGGCACCGGGCCCGCGCTGGTCTCGGGGATGGTCCTCGCCCTGGAGCCGATGATCAGCGCCGGCGGCCCGTGGATCCGGCGGAGCGCCGACGGCTGGTCAGTCTTCTCCTCCGATGACGCCCTGACCGCGCACTGTGAGTTCACCGTCGCGATCACCGACGGCGCACCGCGGGTGCTGACTCCCTGGTGACCGAGCCCGCGCCAGCTCGGGTCGAGGCTTCCGGACCGCGCCCGACACCCTGGCAGGAGGCGAACCTGGCCGCGATCAGGCTGGCCCTCCGGCCCGGCCGGGCCGCGCGGCAGGGCCTGCTCGAGCGTCGCTCGCGCTCCGGCTACGAGCTTCTCACGATCAAGGAGGGCTCGCAGATCCAGCTCTACTTCGCCGCCGCCGCTGCGCCAGAGCTCAGCGGGATCATGTCCCGGGTCGATCTCAACCGTCCCCTGCACCTGCTCGGGATATACACGCGCGCGATGCTGGCCACGCTGATGTTCCAGCCGGACGCGCGCCGCGTGTGCCACATCGGCTTCGGCGGAGGACGCATACCGATGGTGCTCCATCACTACTTCCCCGAGGTCGTGGTCGAGTCAACCGAGATCGATGCGGAGGTCGTACGGCTGGCCCGGCGCTGGTTCGGGATCCGGCCGGACGAGCGCATGCCGGTGCACATCGAGGAGGGGCGCAGCTTCCTCGCCCGGCAGCCGGAGACGGTCCGTTACGACAGCATCCTCGTCGATTGCTTTACCGGCTCGGGCCAACACCCGTACTCACTGTCCACGCGCGAGTTCTACGAGCTCACTCGCTCGCACCTCGCCCCCGGCGGTGTCGTGGCCACGAATCTCGATGCCTCGGATCCGATGTTCGAACAGAAGGTGGCCACGTTCCACGCGAGCTTTGCCCACGTGTGGCGATACCGGACCGAAGGCGCGAACGTCTGCTTCGGCAGCGACACCCCGATCGGTCTCGACACCCTCAGAAGCAACGCCGAACTCGTGCTCCGACGCGCTCCGTTCGGCTTCCCGTTCGTGGACTTGCTCGACTCGCTGCGGGAATCCTCACCGGCCCCGGCCCCGGACGCGGACGCGGACGCGGAGATCCTCACCGACGAGCGTAGCTCGGGCGCGGCCGCCGACGACCTCATGTTCCAGAACGCCGCCCGCAACGACCCGTGCCCCTGCGGTTCGGGCAGGAAGTTCAAGCACTGCCACGGCCGCTGAGTGCGGTGCGGCCGCGCTGGTTTCTCCTCCGGATGCGGATGCGAAGGTCGAGCGGGTGCCCACCGCCGCCCATCGCCGCCCAGCACGACTCCTCTCCGTGGCATCCCTTCATCGCCAGGAGCGCCTGGTGTAGCTGGGTCAGCGTCGGGCCTGTCAGCCGATCGGCCAGGTTGTCGAGCTCGAACGGATCCGTGCGCAGGTCGTAGAACTCGCGCTCGCCGTCGGCATACTCGACATACAGGAACCACGCGTTGCGCATCGCCTCATAGGTCGGAGGCTTCCCGCTGGCGCGTTTTTGGAAGTCCGGATCTGACCCGCGCAGCCCCGGACCGTGATGTTCGATCACCGCCGCGGTGCGCCACTCCACGGGGGCGGCGCCGGAGAACAGGGAGGTCAGGCTGTGACCGTCGCCGCTCACGGTGGTGCCGCCGAGCGTCGCGAACGTCTCGGCCAGATCGATGTTCTCGGAGATCGCCGAGGTCCTGGCGCCCGCAGCCACCCCGGGCCCGTCGACGATCAGCGGGACGCGGATGTCACTGTCGAACGCGGTCAGCTTTCCGGGCATCAGCCGGTACTGGCCGGTGTGCAGCCCGTTGTCGGAGCTGAACACCAGGTAGGTGTCGTCGGCAAGCCCATCCGCGGTCAGCGCGGTCTCGATTTGCCCGACCAACCGGTCGACCGCCTGGACCGCCTGCACGCGGCGGCGGAACACGCGGTTGATCGTCCTGATCTGGGCCCTCCTCAGGGGGAGATGGCGGGCGAGCCAGCGCGGGGGGTTCGCCGGCAGCCGGTTGAAGCTGGGTGGCTCCGGAGCACGCAGGCCATGGAAGCGGCGGAGGTCCTGACGGGCCGGCGTGTACGGGGCGTGCGGAGCGAACGTCGCGACCTCGAGGAAGAACGGCGTGCGCGTGGTCGCGGAGCCGTCGATGAAGTTGACCGCCTTGTTGGCCAGGACGCTGGTCAGGTAGTCCGCGGGCTTCCCGCCGTAGTACCGGAGCCTGCCGTTCTGGCTCAGGACGTAGTGGTATTCGCGGTAGCCCCACCCGGCGACGTCCCATTCCGACCAGCCCGGTGGCACGTAGTCGTGCGGGATGCGGGCTGAGCGTGGCAGCTGCAGGTACCCGTTGAGGTACTTGCCCATCAACGCCGTGCGGTACCCGGCGTTCTGCAGCGCGACCGCGAACGTGTTCTTCTCCTCCCCCCGGTTGTGGAACTTCTGAAAGCCACCGCCGGCCCCGGTGTTGCTGAACACACGGGTGTCATGGGGCAGGTTGCCGCTGAAGATCGAAGCCCGCGAAGGGCAGCAGAGCGAATCGGAGACGAAGTAGTGAGAGAACGACAGGCCGCGGTGCTCCATCGCGAGCACGTTCGGCATGTACGGGAGCAGATCCATCGACAGGTCGTCGGTGAGGATGAACACGATGTTCGGGCGCGGCGGCGGAGCCGGAGCATCGCCGGCGCGCGCCGGCGAACCGGTGAACACCATCAGCGCAACGAGGGGCGCCAGCCAGCGGCGATTGGGCAACTTGAGCATGGGCATCGAAACTTGCCTCGCCTCCGCACGCGGCTTCGGCAAGGCGACGCATCCCCTACGCGGCCGAGTTTATGCGCTCGCGGCTAGCTGAAGCTCGCCAGGGCGATCACGGCGCTCGCCGTGTCGCGACCGTTGTTAACCGTGAGCCTGGCGCCGAGGTGGTTCCCCAGGGCCCGCGCCAGCATCGTCCGGCCGGCCGGCGTCAGCGAGAAACTCAGGTAGCCGAGCTGCTTGGCTCCGACGAACTCGGGGCCGGTGCGGGCGATCGTCGTCTTGCCAACCGACAGAGTGGTCCGCGCGGCGCACGGCACGTCGGCCGAGCAGTTCACGAGGATCCCGCCCGTCCGTCCATCGAACACGAAGTCGGTCAGCCCCACGATCTGGACGCTCCGAGACTGGGAGGCGCTCCGCTTCGGCCCGCGGCCACTCGTGTAGAACGGAATCAGCGTGACTACGGTCGAGCCGCCGATTCCGGACGGGTCGGTCGCGGTGACGCGCACCCGCAGCCGGTGGTTGCGGGCGCGCATGAGCGCCTTGTGACCGGCGCCGGTGAGCGTGAAGTGCACGAGCGCGTGGCCGCCGGCCTTGATCGCCAGCGGCGCGGCCTTGGCAAGGTCCGCTGGTCCGACGGTGATCCTGGTCGCGATGTGGCAGGGCTGGGGCGCGGAGCACGACATCGGTACCGCGCCGACCCAGCCGCCGGAGACGAACGCGCTCTGACCAAAGATCCCCACGTGTGAAGGCAGCGGCTGAACCGGCGAGGTCGCGAGCACGTTCTTGCCGCCGAGGGCCTGCACCGCGAAGTACGGCTCCCCGCTGTGAACGACGATCTGGGTCTCGAATCCGCGCCGGTTGGCACTCCCCACCGGGACCAGTGCGTTGGGGCGCGGGCCGGCCAGCACGCGCCAACCGGTGAGGTTCGTGGCACCGTTCCAGCTCGCGTACAGGTGCGCGCTGCCGTCGCCGCTCGCCGACACGGCAAGTGCCGGCGGGCTGTCGGGCTGGGCGCTCCAGGACGAGCGGTAAGCGCGATAGCTCGAGTTTTCGTCGACGAACCGCCCGTCGTAGATCTGCTTGCCCTTGGCTCCGAACTGGGTGAAGTACGGGAGAGCTCCCCAGCCGATGAACGTGTTGCCGTGGGCGACGGGCTGGACCGACCCCTCGAACGAGCTCAGGAGCTGCGGGAAATGCGTGAAAGCCCGCACGAGGGTCGCCGTCCGCTTCACCGGGTCGACCCGTTCGATGATCCCCCGCGACTGTGCATGGCCATGGTGCGCGGTGCCGTTGTCGAAGATCGTGAATATCCCACCGGGCCAGCTGCGAACGTGGTGTTGATAGGAAGTGCTCGTGCCGGGGCCCATCTTGAAGTCGGAATGCTTGCCACCGAGCGTCCACACGACGTTCCCCGTCCGGTGGTCGACGTCGTAGACCGACCAGGTGTTGCGGGCCGACACGATCAGGTTGCCGTCGGCGGCCTGCTGCACCGAGTTGATGTGGAAGTAGTCATACGGACGCTGCTTGGTCGGCGCCCCGACGTAGGAGTCGGCGAGCGACACGTGATCGAGGCTGTCCCATTGGAACAGGACCAGACCGGTCGGGATGTCGATCTCCTGCACCACGCCGTCGAACACCAATCCGCTCGGGTTTGACCCGATGGGCCAGTGCACGAGTCGATACGCCGTGATCAATGCCGTGCCCTGCGGCGTGATCGTGAACTCATGCAGGTCGGCCACCAGCCCGTTGCCCGCCTGGACGGTGGCGATCTGCCGGTAGTGATTGTCGTAGATCACGTCCTCGCCCTTGCCGAGCCCGGCGTTCTGGAAGCCCTGCCACCAGGTCAGGACGGGCTGGCCCTGGTATTGCTGGACGCGCAGGTTGGCGGCCTCCTCCTCGCTCCCGGACAGGGGCAGGAACCAGACCAGATGGCCCGCCGGGTCGACGATCATCGGGCCCCACTGCACCGGGCCGCGCATCGGCGTCAGGAAGATGTCGTGGCCGATCGGACGCCCGTGGAGGATCCGGACCGCCGCGGGCTGGAGGTCGGGACGGGACCTGAAGAGGTCGATGTCGCCGCTGACCCGCGGTGGTACGGTCCGGCTCCCCGGCGGCAGGATCCCACCGGTCGGCTGCTCGATCGTGAACGTGAACGTGCCGTTGGTGGCGCCCGACACGTTCAGTCCCGTATTGACCGTGACCACCTCGCCGGGGGTGAACGGGCTGCTCGGGATGAAGCTGCCGCCCCGGCCATCGGAGTCGGCCTCGATCGTGCCGGGGTGGGCTCCGCTGCTCGAGCCGGTGACATGGATCGGCCCGAGCTGGGAGGCGGGCACGCCCCGGAACGTGATCTGAGTCTCGGGGGCGGCCAGGTGGCTACCGGGAACCGGATATGCGAACACGGTCGGTGTAGCCGCCGATGCGACACCAGGCGACAGGCTGAGCCCAACCAGCACCGCTGTCGCCAGACCCCACAGCAGGCGAACCGGTCGCGCGCGAGTCGGGTCCACATGGGGCTTCATGTCGCGGAATCAAACCCACCGATCGGACGAAAGATTCGCCGGTCGGATCCGTGTGTCAGAAATCTGAAGGATCCACCGCGCGGGGGACGCACGGTCAGCCGCGTGACGCCGGGCTCAGCTGAGCGTCGGGATCACCTCGGCCGCGAGCCGCTCGAGTTGCTCCGCGTCGTCGAGGAGCGGGTTGAGCAGGATCAGCTGGGCACCGGCGTCCGCCACCGTACGGATGCCGTCGGCGCAGGCCTCGGGCGGGCCGGCGAACATGTGCTCGGACCAGCTGCCGCCGCCGTAGTGTCGCTTGAGCGCGTCCTCGAGCTTCTGGCGTGCGCGCGACGCGTCATCGTCGACATGGACGTACACGCGCTTGCCGATCCGGAAGCTGTCCGGATCGCGTCCCTGCGCACCCAGCTCCTCCCTGACCACCTTGACCTGTTCGGTGAACTGAGCCGGCGTCTGGGAGCCGGCGCCCATGAAACCGTCGCCGTGGCGGGCGGCGCGCCGCATCCCCGCCGGCACGCTGCCGCCGAACCAGACCGGCGGGTGGGGCTTCTGCACCGGCTTGGGCTCCATCGCGGCGCCCTTCAGCTTCCACCACCGCCCGTCGAAGTTGATCTCGGTCTCGGTCCAGCACGCCTTCATTAGGGCCAGGGCCTCGTTGAAGCGGCCGACCGGCTTGTCCGGGTCGATGCCGAAGGCCTCGAACGGGCGCCCCTTTCCCCCGGTCGCCAGACCTACGTCGACCCGGCCATGGCTGAGGCAGTCCAACGAGCTGATCGCCTTGGCCAGGTGCAGCGGGTTGTGGAGCGGGAGCACGAACACCGCACAGCCGAGCCGCAACGTCTCGGTGCACGCCGCGGCGTAACTCAGCGCCTGGAGCGGCGCGAGCGCGCCGGCCGCGCCGATCACCTGCTCCTGTGCCCAGACCCCCTCGAAGCACCCGAGCTCCTCGACGCGGCGCAGATGCGCCCGGAAGGCGTCACCGTCAAAGCGGCTGTCGCGGGCGTACTGCGGGATCGAGATCGCGAATCGCATGGCGCACCGAATGGGGTGCTCAGGCTAACGCGTCCGAGTCCGACCTGGGGCTCAGTAGCTGAACACGGTCACGTCGTCGCTGCCGATCCACTCCCAGAGCGGAGTGGCGCCACCGAGCCGGGCACCCGGAATGAGCTGACTCTCGTCGAGCTTGCGCGCCTTGAAGCAGATCGGGCAGACCAGGAGCTCGCCGCCGCCCCCCATGTACTGCTCGTGCAGCCGGGGCAGTGGCGGACAGCCGTCGCACGCGACGCCCTGCGCCTGGCCTGGGAGCGCAAGCCGGACCGCCTCCTTGGTCAGGAACATCACCACCTGCTTACCCTGCTCAACCGCGGCGCCTCCGACCAGAAAGGCGACGGTCACGCGCTCGGAGTCCTCCAATCCCGTCGCCAGGTTGATCACGACCTTGTTGCTCGCCATCTCCCTCTCCTGTGCTCGATCTCGCTTCCCCCGGGAAGCTACGCGGTGACGCGCGTCAGTCCAACGCGTCCGCGCCGAGCGTCACGTCTCGGCTCCGGAACATGTGCAGGCGACGTTCGCGATACAGCTCAACGATCCGCTTGAGGTTCTCCTCGCGACCGCGCTCTTGGCGCTTGGTCCGCTCCCGGAGTTCGCGATAGGTCGACTGTCGGTCGCTTCGTCGAGTAGACACGTCTGGCCCCCTTTTGTCGTCCCTCACTCGGCACCACGCCGATCGCCCCAATAACGGAAGGCGCCCCGCCGATCTCACGCGATGCACTAGAAAACCACCCCGGGGACGCCCGGTGACGGCCACCGCCCGGCGCTGACGCCGGGCGGCGACTTGCCCGGGTGCGGCTCACGCGGCCGGGGTGGCGTCCATGAAGCCGTAGACGCTGCGTATGCGGCCGTCCTCGGCCACGATCACGTCGAAGCCGACGTACGCATCCGGCGCGTCGGCCGGCCCGCCGTGCCACTGGAACCGCGCCTGGTCGTGATGAGCGTCGATCGGACCGCCGAGCGCGAACGTGAATCCGCGGAAGTGCTCGTGCGTCTGCTCGATGAACGCATCGATCTGCTCCGGACCCTGGAGATCCACGTTTGGATCCGTGTAGGTGCAGTCGGGCGTGTAGAGCGCCTCGAGCAACTCCCGCCGGCGATCGGCGTCGGTCTCGTTGAACGACTCCAGGTAGTGCGTCACGAGCATCTGTACGTCCTGCATCGGTCCTCCTATCCGGTGGTTGGTAACTGCGGGGAGGATGCAGCCGAGGCGGCGGTGTGTCGATTATCTGAGAGGTAAAGCGAGCGGGAAGAGAAGCCGACGACGGTCGGGTGCTCGCGCGCTACGGGGAGGTGTGAAAGCCTTACTCGATCCTGATCTCGAGAGGAGTCTCCGTTGCCCGCGTACATCGTCGTCGAGACCGACATCCACGACCCTGATCAGTACGAGCTCTACAAGCAGGCCTCGCCCGCCGCGGTGGCCGCCGGCGGAGGTCGGTTCATCGTGCGCGGCGGTGAGGTCGCGGTCCTGGAGGGCGATTGGCAACCCAAGCGCCTGGTCCTCCTCGAGTTCCCGGATCTTGACGCGGTCAAGCGGTTCTACGAGTCGCCCGAGTATCAGGAGGCGAAGCGGCTGCGCGAGGGCGCGGCCGGGTTCAACATGGTCGCGGTCGAGGGAGTGGCCTGAGGTGCGACTGCGTCAACGCCTCGGAACCATCTGGTAGATCGTCGCGTAGCCGATCAGGAACACGACCTTCCCGTCGGTGATCACCGGGGTGAACTCGCCGTCGGGGAAGGAGAACACCTGGCGGCCGGTGCGCCAGTTGAGGCCCGAGGTCCGGTTTCCGCCGAGGGCGGAGAAGTAGACGACGTTCCCCAGCACGGTGGCGGACCCGTCGATCCGGCCGCCGGCGCCATGGCTCCAGCGGAGCCGGCCGTTGTTTGCGTCATACGCGCGGAAGACCCCGTCATAGGATCCGATGTACACGGTTGGGCCAAGACCGGGAACGTCAGCCACGGCCGGTGAGGAGTACACGTATGCACCGGTCGAGGCGCTCCACGCGGTTGCGCCGGAGTTCGCCCAGAACGCGTAGACCGCGCCACCGGTGCTGCCGATGTACACCCGGCCGAACGCGACGGCAGGCGTCGAATAGAAGCTGCCTCCGCCGCCCGCCGACCAGATCTGCCGTCCGTTGGCCGCGTTGACCGCGTGCACGCGATCGCCGTAGTCGCCGAAGTAGATCGTGTTGTGGGCGAACGCGGGGCCGCCCTTGACGGCGCCGCTGGCCTGGAAGGTCCAGTTGAGGTGCCCGTCGTAGGTCCGGAACGAGTACACGGTGCCGCCCTGGTCACCGAAGAACACGCTGAGCCCGTGAACCACGGGCGAGGACTCGCTACCCGCGGGCAGCGAGTGCGACCACGCCACCCGACCGGTCTTCATCGATACCGCCACGACCGCACCGCCGCCGGGCGAGCGGGCGCCCGGGCGGACCGACAGCAGCGTGAAGAACACAAGCTTGTGGCGGATGTCGAGCGCCGGTGAGGCCGCGGCCAGAGTTCCCACCCTGCGCCGCCACAGCACATGGCCGTTGGCGGAGTTGAGCGCCCTGGCCCACCCGTTCGCGTCCTCGAAGTAGAGCGTGTTGTCGTTGATGACCGGCGGAAACTCGAGCAGCGCGCCGTCGTAGAACCTCCAGCCGACGTGCAGGGGCGGATGGAGGTTCGCCCCTTGGGAGAAGCTGCGCGTGCGCGCGAGGTTGTAGCCGTAGAACGGCCACGGATCGTCTGTCGGCCTCGGGCGCGGTTTGAGCTTGGGCGGGGGCGGCGCCGGCGCGGGCACCGGCGGGGGCGGAGGAGGAGGCGCCGCGACGTGGGCCGCAGGAACTCGGCGATGGTGCGTGCTCGAAGAATTGACTAGGACGAGGACTACCACCGCGACCCCTATCGCAAGTAGCAGGCCCGTCACGGCGACGAGTCCCCGGCGCCTACCGGGACTCGGCATAGCCGCGCATGGTAGTGGTCGTCCCCGTCAGCTACGAAGACGAGCCGCGGGTCAGCGGCCGGCGAACCGAACGGGCCGGATCCCTATGCCATCCTGGGCGCCGCCGAGGTGATACACGCGCGAGCGATCTGCTCGATGTGCCGTTCGTCGGTGCCGCAGCACCCGCCGAGGATCGTGAGCTCGGGAAATCTCGCGGTGAGCGTCGCGTACTCGCTCGCGAGCTCGTGCGGATCGCCATCGTCCAGGTCGGTGGCGGCATCGAGCTCGGCGTGGCTCTTGCGCGACGCGTTGGCACGGAAGCCGCGCACGCGGCCAAGCCACCGCCCGCCCGCTTCGAGCGCGAGCTCGAGGTGGGTCGGGTGCGCGCAGTTGACCATGTAGTAGGCGGGGACGTCATCGGTGAGCGCATCGACACACAGGATTGCCTCTCCCAGCCCTTCCCCGGACGGGAGGCGACCGTCGGTCTCCAGCGTGAACGAGATGACCACCGGCATCCCGGCATTGCGGGCGGCTCGGGTTATGCCGACGGCCTCCGCGGTATTCGTGATGGTCAGCGCGGACACGAGGTCGGCCTGGGTCAGCGCGAAGGACGCGATCTGCTCGGCGTGATAGCGCTCGGCTTCGTCGGCCGAGATCCGTTCTGCGGGGTCGTAGCCGTCGCCCCGCGGCCCTATGCATCCGCTGATCAGGTACTCGCCACGGCCCCGTCCGTCCCGGTCTCGTAGGTCGGCGAGCAGCGTGATCGCGTCCTTGTTGATCGCGTCGAGGTCGCCGCGGTCGTACCCGAGACCGCGCCCCCAGTCCGGGTTGGCTCGCCAGGTCGGCGCCTCGGCGATGAAGCCGCACTCCGCGTTTCGGGCGATCTCAGCATGGCGCTCGAAGTAGTGGCGCAGCCGGCGCCGGCCATCCGGAGTCTCGAGCAGCACGAACGCCGCGAAAGACGGAAGGTCGACTCCCTGGTCGAAGATCAGCGTGGTCTCCAAGCCGCTGTCGGTGAGGAACGGCCGGTGCTCCAGCTGGGGAAGGGTTGCGCGATCGGCGATCATGACGGTCCTCGGTTCGTGGTCTGGACGATGCTGAGGATCGTTTCCTTCCTGCCCGGGGTCGGCAATGGGGTCTGACCCTGATCTTCGGCCGGCGGTCACGTTTGCCGCTCGCCGGTTGTCATGGGAGTAGTGACTACGACAACTGGAGGAACAGCGATGCTGGAGAAGGTCTTCTACACGAGCGTGCTGGTCAGCGACCAGGACAAGGCGCTCGACTTCTACACGAACGTGCTCGGCCTGGAAAAGCGGGTTGAGAACCCGACGCCGGACGGGCCCCGCTTTCTCACCGTCGGCGTCAAGGGCGACGACTTCCAGTTGGTTCTCTGGCCCGGGACACCGGGGCAGGCCCAGCCGGCGATGGGACGCCCCCCGGCGTCGATCACGATCGAGACCGACGACTGTCGCAGGACGGTCGAGGAGCTCAAGTCGCGCGGCGTCGAGTTCG
>DATFDC010000304.1:0-8771 GCA_035252415.1 Solirubrobacteraceae bacterium | reverse complement strand
TTCCGCCGCCGACGCCGCCGCCACCACCGGAGCCGCCGCCAAGCGTGCCTCCACTCGCACCGCCCCCGCCACCGGAAGCCCCGCCGGTCCCACCGTTGGTGCCAGATCCACCTCCGGCCTCGCCGATGGCGATGCCCGTTCCACCCGCGCCCGCGTTTACCCCACCGCTGGCGCCTGATCCGAGGCCGCCCCCGCCACCGAAGTCATCATCCGGCGAACCGCTGAAGGCTCCTCCGTTGCCTCCCATTCCGCCACCGCCGCCCCCATCGCCGGTGGCGCCGCTGCCGCCGGTGGCCGAGTCGTCGGACAGCGTCACGTTGCTCACGGTCACGATCGCGTCGCTCGCCACAAACAGTCCGCCGCCCAGGCCTGCGCCTCCCCCGCCGCCGTCGGCGCCGCCGCCACCCTGGGCCTTGGCGTGCTGGATCGTCAGGTCGTTGACCGCGATCGTCCCCGCGTAGGCGAACAAGCCGCGGTATGTGGTCGTGCCGTCGATCGTGTCGCCGTTTCCGTTGATCGTGACGCTGTTGGTGATCGCCGGCAGATCGGAGGTCAGCATGATCGGCCCGAGCGATGAGTTGAAGGTGAAGTTGATGATGTCGGCCCCGGAGTCGCCGTCGACGCTCGTGATGGCCGCGCGCAGCGAGCCGGCTCCCGAGTCCGCGTTGGTCGAGACCGTATAAATGGCCGCCAGCGCCTGACCCGCGAGCGCCAGGCCCGCGCCGAGCGACAGCGCCAAAAGCAGCGCGCCGCGAATCCCCCAGCGTCTCATCCATGTCTCCTCGGTCGATGCCCCGGGGGCCGGCGCGCCTCGGACCCCAATGCGGCGCGTGATCCTACTCGATCACCCGGAAAGTGGTTTACGCCATCGCGATTTATAAGCGCTTCTTATCGCAGTCCACCGAACTCCGTCTTGGACAAATAGGTCGCGAGTCGTCAGAGTTCGATTACCCCCTCCTCCCTCGAGCGCGCCCCCTGCGACCGGCCACCTAATTCCGCCGGTCACCCGGGGCGCGACTCACTTAAGGGCGGCGGGCCAGGTAGACCAGCGTGACCAGCGGAAGCTCGAGGACGTTGCCGTGGCTCTCGACGGCCGACGCCACCGCCTCCACGAGCGCACGCCGACGTTCGTCCTCCATCACCCTGACCGTCGAATGCGTCTGGAGCAGCGACGAGTAGTCGCGGCCGGTGTACGTCGCGCTCCACTCGTACTCGCGCACTTCGGCGGCCCCGAGACCATGAGCCGCCGCGACCCCGGCCCGCCACTCCGTCTCGTCGCCGGACGGCGAGTTGGCCGGGTGCATCGGGTCGGTTTCTTCGAGAACCTCGGGCCCGGCCTGCCGGTAGGCGTCGATCAGCACCTCGCGCAGCGGCGCCCGCGCCCACATCGGGCGGTTCCAGAACGCCGCCAGCACCCCTCCCGGCCGCAACACCTGGGCGGCCTTGGCGAATCCGACCGCCGGGTCAACCCAATGCCACGCCTGGGCCGCAAACACCAGCGGGAACGTCCGACCCGCCGGATCCCAGCGCTCGAAGTCGCCCTGCTCGATCCGCACCGAGGAATACGCCGCGCACACCCGGCGCGCCACCGCGGCCATCTCGGCGCTCGGCTCGACCGCGACCACGCTCATCCCGCGGGCGGCGAACATCGAGGTCGCCTTGCCGGTCCCGGCACCGATCTCGAGCACGCACGAACCGGCGTCCAGGCCCGCGAGCGAGACGAGGTCATCGATCACGACGTCCGGGTACGCAGGGCGATGGCGGTCGTACAGCTCGGCGACCTCGCCGAACACCAGCCGCTGCTCGCGCCTCACCGGACCACCACGCCCGCCGAGGCACAAGTGGCCAGCGCGAGCGGCAGGTCCTCGGGCTCGACCCCACGCAGGTCTGGGTGCTCCAGATCGATATCGACCGCGCGACCGTGCGACGCATCCAACCCGAGACTCCGGTAGCCGTTGCGGCACAGCTCGCCCCACAGATCGCCGACCGCCGCGAGCAGACCGGAGCGGAGCTGGCGCTCGCGGCGCGAGCCGGTCTCGAGCTCGCGCGCCTCCTCGAACGGGTCGATCCGGACCTGCGAGTCGCTGCCGATGGCCAGCGGCACGCCGGCGTCCGCGTAGGCCATCGCCGGCAGGTACCCGTCGCCGAGGTTGCCTTCCGTGGTCGGGCAGGACACCACGGTCGTACCACTTAAAGCCAGCAAAGCCACGTCCGCGGGGGACACGTGGATCCCGTGGATCACGCTCGCCCGCTCCCCCAGGAAGCCGGTCTCCGAGAGCAGCTGGATCGGCGAGCAGCCCTGCTCGGCGTGACACTCGGCGAGCTCTCGCCGCTGCTCGGAGGCGTGGACGTGGCGAACGATCCCGTGGCGCTCGGAGTACGCGGCGATCGCCGAAAGCCAGCTGCTCGGAACCGCCCGGACGCTGTGCGCGGCGATCCCCACCGAGACGCCCGGCACGGAGGCGGCCCAGTCGCGCAGCGCGTCGACCCGCCCCAGGAACGTCTCGACGTCCGGATCGCAGAAGCGCCGCTGGCCGGGCGCCGGAGGCAGGTCCGAGCCGTCGGCCGGAGACCACCCGCCGCGGTGATAGGCCGCGGGTAGCAGCACGATCGTAAGTCCGGCCTCGACCGCGGCCTCGGCCACCGCGAAGGCCAGCTCGTTGGGCTCCGGGTACGGCGTCCCGTCGGGCTGGTGGTGGACGTAGTGGAACTCGCCGACCACGCCGTATCCGGCCCCGACCATCTCGGAATACGTCTGCAGCGCGGCGCGCCGCATCCCCGCCGGATCAAGCGCCTCGGCCAGCCGGAACATCTCGGTCCGCCAGCTCCAGAAGTCATCGTCCTTATTCGGGCTCGGCCGCTCGCCCCGGCCCCGAAGGGCCCGCTGGAACGCGTGCGAATGGGCGTTCACCATGGCCGGGATCGAGGTCATGCCAACGACTCCAGCGCCCGGGTCACGACCCGCGCCGCCACCGCCGCGTCCTCCAGCGAGACGCTCTCCTCCGGCGAATGGCTCACACCGGTCGCGTTGCGCACGAACAGCATGCCCGCCGGCACGAGCTCGGCCACCACGCCGGCGTCGTGGCCGGCGAAGCACACGAGCTCGGGCGGGGCGTGCCCGAGCACGTCCTCGCCCGCGCGGCTCAACGCGCCGCGCACCGAGGGCGCGAACTCGCGCGGGTCGCTGCGAGAGGCGACCGTCACCGAGATCTCCACCCCGGTCCGCTCGGCCAGCGAGCCGACCAGCGAATCCATCCGTGCGCGCCACCCGTCGATCGCGTCAAACCGCGGCGCCCGGGCATCGATCCACAGGCGCACCTCCGCGGCGATCGTGGTCGGTGCATTGGGTCTTGTGATGATTCTTGATGCAGTGACCGTGAGCGGAGCGCGATCGCCATCGAGCGGACTGTCCGCGCCCGCCAGATCCTCGGCCCCCACGATCAGCCGCGCCGCCGCCGACAGGGCGTCGCGGCGCTCCGAGCGCGGGGTGGTCCCGGCGTGGTCGGCCCGGCCGGTGAGATGCACCTCGAGCCGGGTGCGCGCGGCGAGACCGCTGACAACCCCGACCGGCTCGGCAGCCCGGGCCAGCTCGGTCGTCTGGTCGATGTGGATCTCGATGAACCCGGCCAGCCGCGCACGCAGCCATTCCGGGGCGCGGCCGATCGCGTCCGGATCGACGCCGCCCGCGCGCATGGCATCGCGCAGCGACACGCCGTCGTCGTCACGGCGCTCGAGCACGGCCGGCAGGTCGAGCCGCCCGGCCAGCGCCTTGCTACCGAACGTGGGCGTGTTGAATCGCGCGCCTTCCTCGTCGGCGAACGACAGGACAGCGATAACTCGCTCGCTCCGGGCGGCGATCTCGAACCCGCAGGCCACGCCGAGCGGACCGTCGTACCGGCCCCCACCGCGGACGCTGTCCAGATGCGAGCCGACTCCCCACCACGGCGGATCGATCTCCGGGCAGGCCCACAGGTTGCCCGCCGGGTCGCGCTCGACCCGCAGCCCCACCCCGGCCGCCTGCTCCTCGAACCACGCCCGCGTCAGCGCGTCCTCCTCGGTCCAGGCCAGCCGCCGCACGCCCTCGGGGCCCACGCCGATGCCGGCCAGACCGTCCATGCGTGTCGCCAGAGCGTCCGCCATGATCACGTGAGGCATCATGCCGGACATGGCGATCGAGAGCCGGAGCCGACCCGCCTTCCTGTTCGACCTCGACGGGACCCTGATCGACTCGGTCTACCAGCACGTGGTGGCCTGGCGTGAGGCGCTGGCCGCCGTGGACATCAACCTGTCGGTGTGGAAGATCCACCGCCGAATCGGCATGAGCGGCGGGCTGTTCGTGACGGCCCTGGCCCGCGAGCTCGAGACCAACCTCGACCCCGAGACGCTCGCGGCGCTGCCCAAACTGCACGAGGAGGCGTTCATCCGCCACTACGACAGCGTCCGGCCGCTGCCCGGCGCGATCGACCTGCTCTCGACGCTGACCGAGCATGGCGTCCCGTGGGCGATCGCCACCAGCGGTCCCAAGGCGTATGCCCACCTGGCCTACGACCTGCTCCAGCTCGCTTCTGACACCCCGTTCATCACCCGCGACCAGGTCCGCTACGCGAAGCCCGACCCCGATCTGTTCCTGACCGCGGCCGAACGCATCGGCGTCGACATCCGCGACAGCCTCGTGGTCGGCGACAGCGTGTGGGATCTGCTCGCCGCGCGCCGCGCCCGGGCGCTCGGGATCGGCGTCCTGTCGGGCGGCTACGGCCGCGAGGAGCTCATCTACTCGGGAGCGTTTCGGGTGTACGAGGACCCGCGGGACCTGCTGGACCACATCGACGAGGTCGGGGTCCGGCGCCCTCTGTGACCCGCTCCTGGTGAAGCGCCAGCGCGCCCACCACCAGCGAGACCCCGAGCAGCTGACGCGGCGTCGGCGTCTGCCCGAGCACGACGAGCCCGACTACCGTGGCCGTGGCGGGCAGCAGCGAGACCATCAGCGAGTAGGTCGCGCGGGCCAGCCGCGCCATCGCCAGCTGGTCGCACACGTACGGGATGACCGACGAGGTCACGCCGACGCCGACGCCCGCGCCGAGCGCGACCGGGTCGGTCAGGTGGGGCAGCACATCCCAGCCGCCGAGCGCGGTGACCGCCGGCAGAGCCATGAGCATCGCCGCGGCGAGGCCGTCGACGCCCGACTGGCGGGAGACCCGGTGGGCGAGCACGATGTAGAGGGCGAACATCGCCGCGTTGGCGAAGGCCAGGCCGTAGCCGAGCGCGCCACCGCGCAGGCGGATGTCGATCAGCACGTAGACCCCGGCGACGGCCACGGCGAGCGCCATGAGATTGCGCCCCGACCGGACCCCGAACGCGGCCAGCGCGATCACTGGCAGGAACTCGATGGCCGACACGGTGCCGAGCGGCAGCCGGGCGATCGCCTCGTAGAAGCAGCTGTTCATCACCGCGAGCACCGCGCCCAGCGCGACCAGGAGCCGGATCGTGTCCCCGTCGGCGCCGCGCAGCACGCGCCACGGCCGGCGCCAGGCGGCGAACACCACCGCGGCGCTGGCGATCCGCAGCCAGGCCACGCCGAGCGGGGCGACGCGAGCGAACAGCAGAACGGCAAACGCCGGACCCAGGTAGTGGAACACGGCGCTGCCGGCGAAGTAGGTCTGGGGCGGAAGGCGCTTCATGAATCGATTGTGCTCCGAACCGCGCCGCCAGCACATGGGCAATCGAAGGCGTTATCCTGGATTCACCTATGAAAGATGTGGTCCTGGACGCCACGGACCGGCAGATCATCAGCGAATTGGCCCAGGACGGCCGAATCTCTTTCGCGGAGCTCGGCCGGCGGGTCAGTCTCTCGTCCCCCGCGGTGACCGAGCGCGTCCGCCGCCTCGAGCAGATCGGCGTGATCACCGGCTACCGCGCGGAGATCGACCCCCGAGCGCTTGGCTACCAGCTGACCGCGATCGTCCGCGTGAAGCCGGCCGTCCGACAGCTCAGCAAGATCGCCGAGCTCGCCGCCGACATCCCGCAGATCGAGGAATGCCTGCGGATCACCGGCGAGGACTGCTTCTACATGAAGCTCCACCTCGGCTCGATCGAGGAGCTTCCGAGCGTGCTCGACCGGTTCCTGCTCTATGGCGAGACGACGACCTCGATCGTCAACGCCACCGCGGTCCCCCGGCGCGATCCCCCCGCGGTGGCCTAACGCACCACCCGCATGCGCCGGGCCGCGGGATGCGGAACCGCCCCGTCGCCGTTCTCGAGCGCGTGCCAGAGCGTCTGCATGGCCGGCGCGAGATGCGTGATCTCCTGGAGATGGGCCTCGGCGAGCGCGTCGAGCTTCCCCTCCCCGGCCGCGGTGAGCGTGACCCGCACGACGCTCCGGCTTACGGGATCGGGGGTGCGGGTGACCAACCCGTCCTGCTCCGCGCGGTCGATCAGGCCGACCGCGCTGTGATGGCGCAGCACCAGGTAGTCGGCGACCTCGCCGATCGTCGGGCCGGCGGGGTCCGGATGGCCCTTGATCGCGAGCAGCAACTGGTGCTTGGCCGCCGTGAGACCGGCGGCCTTGGCCTGCTCCTCGCTCCAGCGCAGAAACCGCCGGAGCCCGGTGCGCAACTCGAGCAGATGTTCGAAGTCCGATTGCTCCAAGCTCATATCGTGTTACGATATCGTATTAGGACATTAGAAACGGAAAGAGCATACATGGAAGCCACGAAGCCTCATTCAGACGATGGACGCACTCCGGACCGATCGGCAGCCGATGCGCGCACCGCCGGTCTGGCGACGAGTAGCGATGTGGTGTTACTCGCCGTGATCACCGGATCATTCCTACCCATAGGACTGATCGTGGCCGCGGTTTTCGGCGGGGGCGCCGTGATCGTGGGCGTCGCATTCGTGGCCGAGGTGCTCGTCACGGCGGCGCTCGTGGCAGCGATCGGACGAGCCGTCGGCCCCGAGCCCGCGGGTCACTAGCGTGACCAATCCGCCGAGCAGAACGACGCCGGTTCGTCTCCGGCCCGCCGTGAGGGACGGAAGGGCGCGGCGCGCCGCCATGCCGGCCCAGCCGCGCGCAACCGTCAGCGACCCTGAACCCGCCGGCCGGCGCCGCAGGGATCTCGACCCACGCACGCTCGCCCTGATGCGAGCGCGCCATCGGGTCACCTGAGCGTTCGCGCTAGCGCTGGCGCTCCCAGCGGCGCACGATCTCGGCCTGAGCGTCGCTCAGCAGAATCGTCACGAACGCCCCGCAGCCGTCACAGAAGAAGCGCACGCGGTTGGCGGGGGTTACCCGAAACGTGTCGGCCGGATCCCGATAGCCGCAGGCGGGGCAGGCGATGTCGGCCAGGATGCGCTCGGCCGTGTCGGTCGGCTCGAACGCGGCGGTGCGTGTGATCACGGTCATGAAGTCCCTCCTCCTCGCGCTTGGCGGGCGGGCTCACCCGGCCAGAGCCCGCCCAACCGGACCGAACTGGGCCCCGTGTGTGTGTCGGCAGCCGTCTTGTCGGTCGACCCTCAATCGGAGCGCCCGGCGCAGGCCGGGTCGGTCGGATCGACCACGCCTCCGACGCGGCCGCCAACCTCCCGAGTCCGGGTCGGATCGACCGCCCGTCCTACACGGCCGCCGAGCTCCCGAGTCTGCAACGGCGGCCTGCCGTAACGGGGATCGGTGGGATCGGTGACACGGTGGGCGGCATCCGGGTTGCGGCGCGCCCTCCGCGCCGTCTCTCCTGCAGTGGGGTCCAAGTCTGAAGTTCGCATGGCGAACCCTCCTAACGGATCGAATCACTTATATCGTAGCACGATATCGCGTTCCGATAGGATGTTTGATTCGCTCCCTATCGAGCCGGCGTGACCGGGACCGCACCCCCATCGCTCGCCGAGACCAGGACACGAGCGCCAAGCGGCCGGGACAGGTGCAGCACCGCGGTCCGGATGAGGCCGATCGCCGGGCACGCAATCCCCGAGGGAACCGGCACCGCGATCGTCCTGATCGTGAACGCGACCGCCCGGCGATTCGCCAACGCGCTCACGCGATAATTCTCGTCGCATGGGGCGGCGCCGGGCGGGCCGCCGACGAACGACAGCCTGATCGTCTTCCCGGAGGGCGAGACCTTGGCCGAGTCCTCGATCGAGTTACCGGGTCCGGGTTGCCCGAACCGGTGCAGCGGCGGTGCGATGAACACGTCGGGGGGGACCAGCGCCAGCACCGATGCCGGACTCGCCACGCCCCGGAAATAGAACCGCCAGCTCGGCAGTTGCATGCGCCCCCGGTCGGTCACGAACGTCGCGTTGCCGGGACGCACCCCGATGATGATCAGCGGCGGGGCCTTTATGTGCTGGCCATTGCGGTGGGCGCGAAGCCGGCGGTAGGCGGTCTCTGATCCGGCCGGCAACGTGGTGCGCAGCACGTACCGGCCCTCGAGGTAGGCGAACTCCTGCGCGTCGGTGCGAAGCCCCGTATGCGGATCGAGCACGAGACCCTCGCCGAGCGGGACGATCGGACGGGGGTTCGCCTGCACCGGGAACGCTCGCCACAGCGTCAGCGCCGCGCTCGCGCCCCGGGGTGGCGAGACCACCCGCTTGCTCCCCCCGCAGACCGAAGTGGCGAACGGCTGACGGCGGGAGTCGGTGTAGATCTTCCACCGCTCCCCGGCCTTCGGCTCGATTCCGTCCTCCCCTACGGACGTGCCGTTGCGCTCGATCGTGATCGCGGTTTGCACCCGGACCGTCCGGGGGCCGCGGCCCTTGAGGTAGCGCTCGACCCGCATGCTCGC
>DATFDC010000303.1:0-6488 GCA_035252415.1 Solirubrobacteraceae bacterium | reverse complement strand
CGCTGACCGGGCGCGGCGGGCGCCGGCTGGCCGAGGCCGCGCGGGCCCAGCGCGAGGCCGAGGACGAGCTGTTCGCTGGACTCGACGAGCGCCAGCGCGAGCAGTTGCGCGTGCTGCTGACCGCGCTCAAGGACAGCCTGTCGGCCGACTGCGCCGGGGCGGGCGCCCCTGAGGATTGCTAGAGGAGGATCGATGGAAGCCGAGCAGCCCACGCTGTACGTGTGCCACGGAGACGAGGGCGGCCCCCGCGTGCATCCCTGCCGGCGGGTCCAGGAGGCGATGCACGCCAAGGGCATCGCCTACGAGAAGGTGATCGCCGCTCATGGCAGCCCGTTCCCGTTCCTGCGCAAGGGCTCGCGGGACGAGCTGCAGCAGGCCACCGGAGACAGGAAGCTGCCCGCGCTCAAGCTGCCCGACGGGACGGTGATCACGCACTCACGGGCGATCCTCGCATGGGTCGAAGAGCAGCCGAGCGCCTGACGCGCCGAGGATGGCCTCGACCCCGCTGAGCCGCAACCGCGAGTTCCTGCTGCTGTGGAGCGGCCAGGCGATCTCGCAGCTCGGCTCGCAGATCTCGCTCGTCGCCTATCCGCTGCTGGTCCTCGCGGTCACCGGCTCACCGGCCAAGGCGGGAGTCGTGGCGTTCGCCCGGAACATCCCGATCGCGGCGCTCGCACTGCCGGCCGGAGTGCTGGCCGACCGGGTGAACCGCCGGCGCCTGATGGTCGCTACCGATGGCGTGCGTGCACTGGCCATGGCCTCGATTCCGATCGCGGCCGCGGCGGGTCGCGTGCCGTATGCGCTGATCCTGGTGCTGGCGGCGATCGACGGGACCGGGTACGTGTTGACGTCGGTCGCCGAGCGCGGCGCCCTGCGGCAGCTCGTGGCGCCCGAGCAGCTCGGGGAGGCGGTGGCGCGCAACGAGTCACGGATGTTCGGCGCGATGCTCGCAGGGCCGCCGATTGGCGGCTTGCTGTTCGGGATCGGGCGGGCGGTTCCGTTCGTGGCCGACGCGGCGTCGTACGCGATCTCCACGATCACCAAGCTGCTGATCAGAACCGAATTCCAGGAGGCTCGCGTGGATGGCGGGGTCGGTGACGCGCGCGAAGGCCTGCGGTGGCTGTGGCAGCGCCCGTTCTTGCGCAACTGCATGCTGCTGTTCGCCGGCAGCAACCCGATCTTCACCGGCCTGTACCTGCTCGTCGTGGTGCTGGCCCGGCATCACGGCGCGTCGTCGGCCCTGATCGGGCTGATGCTCGGGGTCGCCGCCGCCGGCGGACTGCTCGGAGCGCTGCTCGCGCCGGCGTTTCAGCGCCGGCTGACCGCGCGGGTCGCGCTGGTCGGGGAGAGCTGGGTGCTCGCGCTGTCGATCCCGCTGCTGCTGGTCGTGCACGAAGCGCTGCTGATCGGCGCGATCATGGCGGCGGCGGAGCTGATCACGCCGGTGACCAACTCGTTCGTGGTCGGCTTCCGCGTCGCGCTCGCGCCCGACCGGCTCCAGGGACGCGTGCAGGCCGCCTCCACCCTGGTCTCGTTCTCGGCCGGCTGGCTCGGCCCGCTGGTGGTCGGCTTCCTGCTCGAAAGCGCCGGGGGGAACGCCACGGTCCTCGTCCTCACCGGATGGGCGCTCGCACTGGCGCTGCTGGCCACCGGATCGCGGGCGCTGCGAGATCCGCCAACGCTCGAGGCGCCAGCGGTGCCTTCCATGGCGGCTGCGTCCTGACGCTGCTGTCGGGGCGAGAGGTCAGAGTTCACGCCGTAGCGTTCCTCCACGCGGTGATGAGCGGGGTTTGTCTACCTGCCGCTCACCCCGACCAGCGTGGTTACAGCATCCGATTGGGAGTCTGCCCGGAGTGCCGGTCGGATAAAAGCCACCCATGGGGTGATCGCCCACACCACGGCCTCGCGGGACCGGTGGACGGGGTCAGGCTGAATTGATAAGCCACCCAGTCCGCGTCTTGCGCAGCTTGATTACCTCGCTGCTGTCCTCAAACGTCACAGTGGCGCTCGAGCCAGACACGAGGATCCTGGCGATCTGCGGTCCGTTCAGGCCCGCCAGGCGGATGTCCTCTTGCACGCCGGCCTCGCACACCAGCGACGCATTCGAGCTGCTTCGTGGGCATGTTGGCGTGGCAATTCAAATTGCAGAGCGACCGAAACCCGCCAGTCGTCAGCGGGCACGCGGACGCCCAGTCGCTCTCGGGAGCGTAGGTGTCGAACCGGGTGACGACGCTGCGGATCTGTTGCTGGTCGGTTCGGATGCCGCACCCCGCGAGGGTCATCGCGACGAGGAGAGCTAGCGCCATCCGCTGCGTTGCGCTGCCTAACCGCACGCTGGTCGTGAAGAACGTCGTGTCGCCTCGCCTCATGGTGACGCCGTCGCCGCGATCGAGATCGCGCGGAAGAGAAACACGAACTCGATTGGTTGGAAGTTCGAGGCGGACCGGGCACGCTGACGTGTAGGCACGGGCTCAGCATCGACCCCTGAACCGATGGTCTTGAACTCGCCGCTCGGAAGGCTGGCGCACACCCGTCAGCGGTAGGGGCCCAGGCTTTCTGCGTCGGTCTGAACGGTTGATTCCGCGGCTGGATCGCCCGGTTGCGGCCCGGAAACGCCACACTCGACGCCGCACTTGACTCGAGCGAGGCGTTACCGGTGCCAGAACCGGGTGAAGCCGAACTCGTCGCCGGCGGGACGCCGAGTGCGGGCTTCCCGGGGTCCGGCAACGGGCACGTCTGGAACCGGCTTCTCCGACGACTTCATCGCCCGCTTCAACGTGATGATGCACTTCGGCACGTACAGCTCAGGCGTCGGCGCCGGCGGATCGCAGCGGGTTCCTCCCGTCGGCGTCCCGTCCCTGCTGGTCTGCGAGACCGCCGGGTCGGCGCTCAGCTGCCGCGACATGAACGGCGACGACTCGGCGCCGGTTGGCGGCGGGATCTACGCGGCCGTGCCGGCGCCGGACTGGCGCCCCGCACCACCCCAGCAGCCGGACTCCGGCTGCGACCTCGAGGTCGCGATTCTCGGTCACGCGCCGACCCCCGCCGAGCTGCGCTTCGAGACGGGCCTGGCGAGGTACGGCACGACGAGCAGCGGCGCCTCGCCGGCCCGGCCGCGTCGCGCCCCGCCGACCCCGGCGCACTGATCGCCGGGGTCGAGCCGGCCTCGGGCGACCCGTAAGGTACTCGTCGATGTCCCGGGGACCGGACGAGTCGCTCGAGGCACGCCCGAATGTGATCCTCGGCGTGCTGCTGCTGGCCGGGCTGGCTTACGCGGTGCTGAGCTCGGCGGTCATCCCCGCCCTGACCACGATCCAGCACGACCTCCACACGAGCGAGACCAGCGTGGCCTGGCTGGTGACCGGGTTCCTGCTCTCGGCCTCGGTCGGCACGGCGATCATCGGCCGGCTCGGCGACATGTACGGCAAGGAGCGGCTGCTCCTGTGGACGCTGCTCGTGCTCTCGGTCGGGACGCTCATCGCCGCGGTGACCGATTCGCTGGCGGTGCTGATCGCCGCACGAGTCATCCAGGGGGTCGCGGGTGGGATCTTCCCGCTCGCCATGTCGATCGCCCGCGACGAGTTCCCGCCCGAGCGCGTGCCCGGCAGCATCGGCGTGATCTCCTCGATCCTGGGCATCGGCGGCGGCTGCGGTCTGGTGGTGGGCGGGTTGATCGTCGAGCACCTGAGCTGGCACTGGCTGTTCTGGCTGCCGCTCGTGGTGACCCTGCTCGCCGCGTTCTGCACCTGGCGCTACATCCCCGAGTCGCCGGTGCGCACGCCCGGGCGCGTGAACTGGCGGGCCGCGGTCCTGATGAGCGTCGGGATGTGCTGTGTGCTGGTCGCGATCGCCCAGACCACCGTGTGGGGCTGGGGCGACACCCGGACCGTGATGTTGTTTGCTGCCGGGATCGCCGTGTGCACGGTCTGGGTGTTCGTCGAGCTGCACAGCCGGGAGCCGCTGATCGACATGGCGATGATGCGCGTGCGCGGGGTGTGGACGACCAACCTGGCCGCGTTCCTGCTCGGCGGCGGTATGTACGCCTCGTTCATCGTCTATCCGCAGTTCGCGCAGCTACCCCGCAGCACGGGGTTCGGGTTCGGCGCCTCGGTGGTGGTGTCGAGCCTGTACCTGGTCCCGTGCGCGTTCGGGATGGGCCTGCTGGGCACGGTGGCCGGCCGGGTGGCGCGCCGGTACGGGTCGAAGTTCGCGCTGCTCTTCGGGAGCGCGACGACCGCGGTGGCGTTCGCCTGGCTGGCCGTCGCGCACAGCCACCCCTACGACATGCTGATCTCTTCGACCGTGCTCGGGATTGGGATCGGCCTGGCCTTCGCGGCGCTCGGAAACCTGATCGTCCAGGCCGTCCCGTCCAGCCAGACCGGCGTGGCCTCCGGCATGAACACCGTCATGCGCACGCTGGGCGGCGCGCTCGGTGGCCAGCTGTCGGCCACGTTCATCGTCAACAACATGCGGGGCGGGCTGCCGACCGTGACCGGCTTCATCGACACGTTCGTGATGGCCACGGCGTTCCTCGTAGTGTGCGTGTTCGCCGGGACGCTGGTCCCGGGGCGCAGTCGTGTCGCCGAGTCGCTCCGGCTCGATTCCCATCTCGCCGCGAACCCCGAGTAGGCTGCGCTCATGGCCAAGGCCGAGCATGGCCATAAGCCCGAGAAGCTCACGCGCGTGCGGTTCGAGAAGGAGCTGCTGAAGCTCCAGCGCGAGCTGGTGATCATGCAGGAGTACGTCCGCGCCAAGGGCCTGAAGATCGTGGTGATCTTCGAAGGGCGCGACGCGGCCGGCAAGGGCGGGGTGATCAAGCGCATCTCCGAGCGAACCAATCCGCGGGTGTGCCGGGTGGTGGCGCTGCCGGCGCCGACCGAGCGCGAGCAGACCCAGTGGTACTTCCAGCGCTACGTGAACCACCTCCCGGCCGGCGGCGAGATCGTCCTGTTCGACCGCTCCTGGTACAACCGGGCCGGCGTCGAGCGGGTCATGGGCTTCTGCACCGAGTCCGAGTACCAGGAGTTCATGCGCTCGTGTCCGGAGTTCGAGCACATGCTGATCCGCTCGGGGATCAAGCTGATCAAGTACTGGTTCTCGATCTCCGACGAGGAGCAGGAGCGCCGCTTCCAGGCCCGGGTGCACGACCCGATGCGGCGCTGGAAGCTCAGCCCTATGGACCTCGAGTCACGCGCCCGCTGGGTCGCCTACTCGCGGGCCAAGGACGAGATGTTCCGCTACACCGACATCAAGGTCGCGCCGTGGTGGGTCGTGAACGCCGACGACAAGCGCCGCGCGCGGCTGAACTGCATCCACCACCTGCTCTCGCAGATCGACTACGAGGACCTGACTCCCCCGCCGCTTCAACTGCCTCCGCGCGTCGACGAGGCCTACATCCGGCCGCCGATCGAGGAGCAGACGTTCGTGCCCGAGATCTACTGACCGCGCTCGATCGGTAGGCTCGCCCGCCGTGACCACTCCCTGGTTCGACGAGCTGGCCGAGTTCCTGCGCATCGAGTCGGTGAGCGCGGACCCCGGGCGCGCCGACGACGTGAAGCGCGCCGGCGAGTGGGTGTGCCAGATCGTGCGTGACGCCGGCGGCGACTGCGAGCTGGTCGACTGGCACGGGCAACCGCTGGCCATCGGCGAGGTGCGCGCGTCGAACGGCGCGGCGAGTGCGCCCACGGTCCTCTGCTACGGCCACTTCGATGTCCAGCCGCCCGATCCGCTCGAGATGTGGGAGTCGCCGCCGTTTGAGCCCACGATCCGCGGCGATTACCTGTACGCGCGCGGCGTGGCCGACGACAAGGGACAGCTCTACATGCTGCTCGCGGGCGCCCGTGAGCTGGCCCGAGCCGGCGAGCTCCCGGTCAACGTGCGCTTCGCGTGCGACGGCGAGGAGGAGACCGGCGGTCACTCGATCGTCGAGTTCCTGGAGTCGGACGAGCGCGGCGCGAGCGCGGCGGTCATCTTCGACAGCGGCATGATCGGGGTGGATCGGCCAGCGTTCAACGTCGCCACGCGCGGCCTCACCTACTTCCACCTGACCATGCGGACCGGCGCGCGCGACCTGCACTCGGGCATGTACGGGGGCGCCGCGATGAACGCCGCCCACGCGCTGATCCAGACGCTCGCCGCGGTGTTGCCGGTCGACGGTCGCTTGCCCGAGCCGCTCCGCGCCGGGATCGTTCCACCAACGCAGGCGGAGCTCGACAGCTGGCGCTCGCTGCCGGACGGCGCCGACGAGCTGGCCGACCAGGGCGCGCGTCCGATGGATCCGCGGGCGGCCGAGGACTTCTACGTGCGGACCACGGCCGAGCCGGCGCTCGACGTGAACGGGTTCGCCAGCGGCTCACCGGTTCAGCAGAAGACCGTGCTGCCGATCGAGGCGGTGGCCAACGTGTCGATCCGGCTCGCCCCGGGCCAGGACCCCGACGAGATCGACCGCGAGTTCGAGCGCCTGCTCCGGGCCGCCGTGCCCGAGGGCG
>DATFDC010000302.1:0-10840 GCA_035252415.1 Solirubrobacteraceae bacterium | reverse complement strand
TGGCGCACTACCCGGCCACCGAGGGGTTGTCGTCGACCCAGATCCTGGCGCTGGTGCGGGAGCACTCCCGCGCTTTGGCGGACGTCGTCGAACCGCTGCCGTCCCGGCTGCGCGCCCGGGAGCGTCTCCCGGAGCGCTCGGCCGCCCTGACCGAGGCGCACTTCGGCGGCGCCGACTCCGACGCCGACGTGGCCCGCCGGCGTCTGGCCTTCGACGAGTTGCTGCTCGTGCAACTGGCGCTCCTGCGCCGGCGGCTACAGCGCCGTTCGTCCAACCGCGCGCCGGTGCTCGACGCGCCGCGCGAGATGACCGCGCGCTGGCTGTCGGGAATGCTCCCGTTCACCCTGACCGGAGACCAGGAGCGCGCGATCAGGGAGATCGACGGCGATCTGGCTGGGCCGTATCCGATGCAGCGCCTGCTCATGGGCGAGGTCGGCTCGGGCAAGACCGTGGTGGCCCTGTATGCGCTGCTCCGGGCGGTCGAGCACGGCTATCAGGGCGCGCTGATGGCGCCGACCGAGACGCTCGCCGAGCAGCACTTCGCCACGATCCAGGCGCTGATGCCGGGCGCCGTGGTCCCGCTCGGGCTGCTGACCGGATCGACCCCGGGTCGTCGCCGCACCGAGTTGTTGGCGCGGCTGGCCACGGGGGAGCTCCCGCTGATCATCGGCACCCACGCGCTGATCGAGGAGCCGGTGCGGTTCGCGCGGCTGGCCGTCGCGGTGGTCGACGAGCAGCACCGCTTCGGGGTCCGGCAACGGGCGGCGCTCGACGCCAAGGCTTCCGGTGAGGAGCGTCCGCATGTCCTCCACATGACCGCCACTCCGATCCCGCGCACGCTCGCACTCTCGAACTACGGCGATCTGGACTCGACCCAGCTCCGCGAGCTGCCCGCCGGCCGGCGGCCGATCAAGACGTTCGTGTGCTCTACCGAGGTTCAGCGGGCGCGGGCGTACGAGCGCATCCGGGAGGAGCTGCGAGCCGGGCGCCAGGCGTTCGTGGTCTGCCCGCTGGTCTCCGAATCGGAGGTCTTGCAGGCCCGGGCCGCCACCGCGGAGTTCGAGCGACTGCGCACGGGCGAGTTCCGCGACTTTCGGGTGGTGCTGATGCACGGGCAGCTGGGGTCCGGCGCCAAGCAGGAAGCGATGGCGGCCTTCGCGAGTGCCGGTGCCGACGTGCTCGTGGCGACGTCAGTGATCGAGGTCGGGATCGACGTGCCGAACGCGACCGTGATGCTGGTCGAGGACGCGGATCGCTACGGGATATCGCAGCTCCACCAGCTCCGAGGGCGGATCGGCCGGGGCGCGCACGAGTCGTTCTGCCTGCTGTTCGGGGGTAAGGAATCGCCGCGCCTGCAGGCGCTCGCTTCTCATAGCGATGGCTTCAGGCTGGCCGAGATCGATCTGGAGCTGCGCCGGGAGGGCGAGCTGGTCGGCACCCGCCAGCACGGCGAGGCGATCTACAAGGTCGCCGAGCTGCCCCGCGACGCCGAGCTGCTCGAGCGGGCCCGGTTCTTCGCCGAGGCCGTGGTGGCCGAGGACCCCGAGCTGGCGGCGCCCGAGAACGCCCTGCTGGGAGACGCGCTCGTCGAGACGTTCGGCGCCGAGGCGCTGGCCCCGATCCGGGCCTGAGTCGCGGTGCGGGTCGTTGCGGGACGGTTTGGCGGCCGGTCGCTGGTGGCGCCGCGCGGTTCGTCGACCCGCCCGACGTCGGATCGCGTCCGCGAGGCGCTGTTCTCGATCCTCGGCCCGGATCCGGTCGAGGGCGCGCGCGTGCTCGATCTGTTCGCCGGGTCGGGCGCGATGGGCCTCGAGGCGCTGTCGCGCGGGGCTTTGCACGTCACGTTCGTCGACTCCTCGAGCGCCGCCGTTGCCGCCGTGCGGCGAAACATCGGAGCGCTCGGGGTCGAGGCCGAGGTGCGCCGCCAGGACGCGCTCGCCTACCTCCGGAGCGCATCGCGCGACGCTCGTCTTTACGATCTCGTGTTCCTCGATCCCCCATATCGCCACGCGAGCGCCCTCGGGCCTGAGCTCTCGACGGCGCTGGGACCGGTTCTCGCTCCCGCCGCCCGGGTAGTGGCCGAGAGCGACCGGCGCGCCCCACTCGAGCTCGACCTGACCCTGATCGACGAGCGCCGCTACGGCGACACCTTGATCCGAATCCATGGCTCCCGATAACCGCATCGCGATCTGCCCCGGCACGTTCGACCCGGTCACCAACGGGCATCTCGACGTGATCGCCCGCGCCTCGGCCATGTACGACCGTGTGATCGTGGCGGTGGTCAACCTGCCCTGGCGCAAGGGCAAGACCGTGTTCAGCGCCGAGGAGCGCGTGGGGTTCGTGACCGGCGCGACGCGCGGGCTCGGCAATGTCGACGTCGAGCCGTTCTCGACGCTTTTGGTCGACTTCGCGCGCGAGCGCGGAGCGATGGCGATCGTCAAGGGACTGCGGGCGATCTCGGACTTCGAGTACGAGCTCGAGATGAACCAGCTCAACCGCCGGCAGGACCCCCAGATCGAGTCCGTTTACCTGATGGCGTCGGCCAAGTACAGTTTCCTTAGCTCGAGTGGCATCAAGGAGCTTGCGACCTTTGGCGGCGACATCGACGATCTTGTCCCCGAAGAGGTCGCCCGCGCCTTGAAGGAACGGCTCGGCCGCTAACGAAACAGAGGTTTTGCGATGGATGTCTTGGTTCTGATCGACAAGCTGGACGATCTCGTGCACAACGCCCGAGCCGTGCCGCTGACCGATCAGGTGCGGGTCGACAAGGAAGAGATCTACGACATCCTCGATCAGATGCGGGCCACGATCCCCGAGGAGATCAAGCAGGCCCGGTGGATCGTCAAGGAGCGCCAGGAGATGCTGGCCGAAGCGAAGCGCGAGGCCGAGCGGATCGTCAAGGAGGCCCGGGAGCGCCAGGAGCGGATGGTCTCCGAGGAGGAGATCACCAAGCAGGCCGAGCGCGCGGCCGAGGACATCATCGAGGACGCCAGGGCCCGGGAGCGGGAGATCCGCCTCGGCGCCGAGGACTACGCCGATGAGATCCTCAACACGCTCGAGGTGAACCTGTCGAAGTTCATCGCGGCCGTCCGGCGCGGGCGCGAGCGGCTCGCAGGCAAGGAAGAGCCGGCCGAGGTTGGGTAGTCGCTGACGCGACTACCTTGCGAGTTTCGCCTGGCGGCGAAACTCGGGGGATCATGGGCATCGAGGTCCTCGACACGGACATCACGCGGTTGGAGGTCGATGCGATCGCCAACGCGGCGAATACGGATTTGAAGCACGGCGGCGGGGTGGCGGGCGCGATCTCACGTGCCGGGGGACCTTCGGTTCAGCGTGAGAGCTCTGCGGTCGCTCCGATCGGGCTGGGGGAGGCGGTCGAGACGACCGGCGGCGATATGCCCTGTCGCTGGGTGATCCACGCCGCCACGATGGAGCTCGGCGGACCCACCTCGGCCGAGATCATCCGGGACGCGACGGTCTCGACGCTGCGCAAGGCCGACGAGCTCGGCGTGCGGTCGCTGGCGCTGGTGGCCTTCGGGACAGGCGTAGGCGGCTTCCCGGTCGAGGAAGCCGCCGCCCTCGAAGTCTCCGAGGTCCGCCGGCACTTGGGGTCCGGCGGATCCTCGCTCGAGCGCGTGGTGTTCGCCGTGCGCGGCGAGGAAGCGCTCCAGGCGTTCGAAGCTGCGCTCGCGAGCTGAGCCTTGCGGGCGCTGGTCATCCAGCACGACGACGACGGGCCCGCCGGGCACGTGGGCGACTGGCTGCAGGAGCGCGGCGCCGAGCAGGATCTCTACCGGATCGGCGACGATGACCGCGACCGCTATCCGCGGGACTACGACCTGATCGTCTCGCTCGGCTCCGAGCACACCGCGTACGACGACTCGATCCCGTGGCTCGGTACGGAGCGCCGGCTGCTCGCCGAAGCCGCGGCGGCCGACGTTGCCGTCCTCGGCATTTGCTTCGGCGCGCAGCTGCTCGCGAGGGCGCTGGGGGGTGAGGCGATGCGAGCCGCGCAGCCCGAGATCGGCTGGGTGTCGATCGACAGCCGCGAGCCGTCGCTGGTCCAGGCCGGCCCGTGGATGCAGTGGCACTACGACACGTTCACGCTGCCGCCCGGTGCCGTGCAACTGGCCGCGAGCCCGGTCGGGCCGCAGGCGTTCACGCTTGGCCGCAGCCTCGGGGTTCAATTCCATCCCGAGGTCACGCCGGAGATCGTCGCCTCGTGGGTCGACGCCGGCCGCGCCCAGCTCGCTCGCGCGGGACTCGATCCGGATCGCGTGATGGCCGAGACGCGGGGGCTGGCCGACGAAAATCGCCTGCGGGCGTGGCAGCTGCTCGACACGTTCATGGATCGCGTGGCCGGCGTCGGTGCCGCATGACCCACGCGGCGCGGCCGGTGATCGGCCTGTGCGCGGTGCGCGAGCGGACCCGGTGGTCGTTCTGGGACCAGGACGCGCACCTCGTGGCCGATTCCTATGTGGCGCCCCTCCAGCGGGCCGGCGGGGTCGCGGTGCTGCTGGCCGTGGATACTCGCGCGCCGCTCGAGTTGCTCGACCGGATCGACGGGCTGCTGCTGATCGGCGGGGCGGACATCGACCCCGCGGCTTACGGCACCCCGCGTGACTCCGCCACCGAGGCCACGTATCCCGATCGCGACGGGTTCGAGATCGCGCTGTTGCGCGCCGCGCTCGGGCGCGGGCTACCCGTGCTCGGCATCTGCCGCGGCATGCAACTGCTCAACATCGCGCTCGGGGGGACGCTCGTGCAGGATCTGGTGGCCGCCGATGGCAGCCATCCGCATCGCAGGGTCCGCGGCACGTTCGAGGGCAACGACCACACGGTCAGGCTGGAGCCGGGCTCGCTGGCTGCGCGGTCGGTCGGTGAGGAGCTCCACCTGGCCCACTGCCACCATCACCAGGCGGTGGACGCGCTCGGCGACGGTCTGGTCGTGAGCGGCCGTGCCGAGGACGGGGTGACCGAGGCGATCGAGCTGGCCGACGGGGGCTGGGGGCTCGGGGTCCAGTGGCATCCCGAAGCCAACGACAAGAGCCGGCTGTTCGCCGCGCTGTGTGACGCGGCGCGGGCGACTCAGCGGATCTCGAACCCCGTGAGACCCTCGGGCTCCTCTTCGCGCACGTCGACGCTCTCGACGTCCGCCTGACGCGGCCCGGTCTTCGCGAACTCGACCAGTCGCTCCACGTCGTCGGGCTTGCCCTCGAACACGGCCTCGACCGCCCCGTCGACGCGGTTCGTCGCCCAGCCGGCCACGTCACGGCTGTGGGCGCGCTGGCGCAGCGAATCCCGGAAGAACACGCCCTGAACGCGCCCGGTGACCGTCACTCGCCGGCGGATTCGATCCTCTGCCATGCCGCGACGATTAAAACCCATTCCTGTGCGGGGCATTCTTTCCGTCCGACCGTCCCGCGATCCTGGTTTGCGTCATGTATGCGCTTTGGCTGCTCATCGGCTTGCTCGTCGGCGCCGGGATCGTCCTTGCCGCGGTGCGCCCCCGGCTGCGCTCGCTGTCGAGGGAGGCCGCCCGGGCGGGCGAGCTCGAGCGCGAACTGGTCCGGGCGCAGGCGGACGTCGAGCACGAGCGCGCGGTGGCGGCCGAGCGGCTGGCGGCGGTCAGCGATGCCCAGGAGCGGCTGTCGGACTCGTTCAAGGCGCTGAGCGCCGAGGCGCTGCAGGCCAGCATGACCCAGCTCTCCGAGCTCGCCCGAGCCCAGCTGCGCACCGTGCAGGCCGAGGCCAAGGGGGACCTGGACAAGCGCCAGCAGGCGGTCGAGCAACTGGTCGCGCCGCTCCGCGACCAGCTCGGCCGGGTCGACCAGCAGCTCCTCCGGCTCGATCAGGAGCGCCGCGAGTCGCGCGGGCGCCTCGAGGCCCAGATCAAGACGCTGGCCGAGACCGGCGAGCGCCTGCGCACCGAGACCGGGGCGCTGGTCACCGCGCTGCGCAAGCCGAACGCGCGCGGTCAGTGGGGCCAGATGCAGCTGCGCAACGTGGTCGAGCTGGCCGGAATGGTCCGGTATTGCGACTTCTGCGAGCAGACGCCGGTGGCCGGCGAGGAGTCCGCGCTGCGGCCGGACCTGGTGGTCAGCCTGCCCGGCGGCAAGCACGTCGTGGTCGACGCCAAGGCGCCGCTGCAGGGGGTGCTCGACGCCTACCAGGCGCGCGACGAGGAGGAGCGCCAGCGACATCTGCGCGATCACGCCCGCCTTCTCCGCCGGCACGTCAAGTCGCTGGCCGACAAGGCCTACTGGGCCGGGCTCGACTCCGCGCCCGACATCGTCGTGATGTTCCTGCCCGGCGAGCACCTCTACGGGGCGGCGCTCGAGGCCGATCCGACGCTCATCGAGGACGCGATGGCCCGGCGCGTGCTGATCGCCACGCCGACCACGCTGCTCGCGATGCTCCGGGCGGTGGCCTACGGGTGGCAGCAGGAGCGTGTGGCGGAGTCCGCCCAGGCGATCTCGGACCTCGGGCGCGAGCTGCACGGTCGCCTGGTCAAGCTGTCCAGCCTGATGGCCACGCTCGGCTCGCGGCTGAACAGCACCGTGCGCGCCTACAACGAGGCGGTCGGCTCCTACGAGGCCCGCGTGCTCCCGGCCGCCCGCCGGTTCGAGGATCACGGCTCGGTGGCGGGCGGGCGCGAGCTGCCCGAGCTCGAGCCGGTCACGCTGAGCGCGCGCAGCGTCCACGTGCCCGAGCTGCCCGCCGGCGAGACCAGCGACAAGCCGGCGTCCGAGCAGCTCGTGATGCGCAGGCTACGCGCGGCCGACTAACCCGAGCGGTTCTCGAGCGGCCGCGGCCGATTGGACCGCCTCGGAGTTGGCGATGCACTCCGGTATACGTCGTGTGAATCGCCAGACTCCGGACGCGGGAGGCAGACCCCCCGCTAACATGCAACCATGCGGTTGCTCGTTCTCGGCGGGACGCTATTTCTGGGCCGTCACATCGTGGATGCGGCCCGGGGGCGCGATCACGAGCTGACGCTGTTCAACCGCGGGCGGACGGTTACGGCGCCGATTCCCGGCGTCGAGCAGATCCACGGAGATCGCGAGCACGACCTCGCCCGACTCGCGGGCCGCCGCTGGGACGCGGTGATCGACACGTCGGGATACCTGCCGCGGGTCGTGGGCGCCTCCGCGCAGGCGCTGGCCGAGACGGTCGACCGGTACCTGTTCGTGTCGAGCATCTCGGCGTACGGGAGATTTCCCGAGCCGGGACTCGACGAAAGCGCCCCGACGGCTCCGGACCCTCCTCCGGATACCGAGGACATCCTGGCCCATTACGCCGAGCTCAAGGCGGCGTGCGAGCGGCGGCTCGAGCAGATCATGCCGGGACGCGTGCTGGTCGTCCGACCGGGGCTGATCGTGGGTCCGCACGATCCCACCGAACGCTTCACCTACTGGGTCAGGCGAGCCGCCGCCGGCGGTCGCGTGCTCGCTCCCCGGGCGCCCGACCAGCCCGTCCAGCTGATCGACGGACGCGATCTGGCCGCCTGGATCGTCCGCATGGCCGAGGCGGGCGCCACCGGCATCTACAACGCCACCGGTCCGGCCACGCCGCTGACCTTCGGTCCGATGCTCGAACGCATCGTGGGCGCGACGGGCGGGGGCGCCGAGCTCGTCTGGATCGACGAAGGTCGCCTCGCCGAGGCCGGGGTGCAGCCGTGGGACGAGCTGCCTCTTTGGCTCGACCTCGACCGCCAGCCGGACTTCCGCGGCTTCCTCGCCGTCGACATCGGCCGTGCGCTGGACGCAGGCCTGTCGTTTCGCCCACTGGAGGAGACCGCGGCGGACACGCTGGCATGGGTTCGCGTGCGCCCGGCCGCGCCTTCGCGTCCCGGAGGGAGCCCGCTGCCACCGCCGGCCGGATTGTCGCCCGAGCGCGAGGCCGCTCTCTGGCGATTGACATGACATATACGGGAGTGCATCGCCGGGCTCTGCGACCCCCGCTCAGCTACCCGAGCGCCGAATCTGAGCTACCTGGCGCAGCAAAGACGATGCAGCCACGCGATGTGCGGGTGGGTGGCTTAGTCCGACGCTTTGCCGATGCTCGATACAACTCTCATCCGACGCCTCCGCCTCCTCGGCGGCCGGCCCTCCGATCCTGTCCTCCCCGGCGCGCCACGACGGGTTGTGCGGCCGATCAGCCTCCTCGCGACCGTGATCGCGGCGATTGGCTTCGCCGCGCCGGCCGGTGCGCAAGCGGCGACGCTGAACGTTTGCAACAGCGGCTGCGCATACTCGTCGATCCAATCGGCGGTGAATGCGGCCTCGGCGGGCGACACCGTCTGGGTGGCCGCCGGGATATACGCGGAGTCGGTAACGATTCCGGCGGGCAAGGACGGGCTCATGATCACCGGCGCCGAGGCGGGCATCGCTCCGGATCAGGGCGGCCCGGTCGCTCGGCCGGCGGGCGAGAGCGTGCTGGACCCTTCGGGCATCGCGTTCGTCGTCTCCTCGAACTCGGTGACGATCGACGGGTTCACGATCCGCGACGGAAGCATCGGGGTTGAGCAGTTCGCCACGGTCTCGGGCCTGCGCGCGCTCGACACGACCTTCAGCGACGAAGGAAACGCGGTTGTGGCGGATGGCAACGGCACGAACACCACGCTGATCAGCCACGACGCATTCTGGGACTCGAGCGCCTCGGCCCCGTTCGGGGTGGGAGACGCGATCATCTCCGGAAATACCGCGGGCAACCTCACCGTCGAACACGACCTCTTCGCCGGCGACACCCACGCGGCGCTGCATCTGCTCGGTGCGCGCGCCTCCGGCGTGACCGTCAGCGACAACACCGTGCAGGCGGATGGGAATGTCTCCGCCGGAGGGCTTGTCGCATTGTGGGGAGACGACGACGTCAGCATCACCGGCAACTCGGTCAGCGGCACCACGACGTATGCCGGCATCTACTTCAACGACTCTCGTCACGTCGACGTGGAACGGAACCGCCTCACCGACGACGGTCCGCCCGCCCCGGCCATCTGGGTGGACGGCTGGGCGGGCGCTGAGAACCAGGACGTGCACATCCTTTACAACGACCTCTCCGCCAACACGGCTCCCGACGTGTACGTCTCTGACCACGCGACGCTCGGAACGCTCGAGGTCCACTTCAACCGCCTCGAAGGTCATGGCCCTGGGTCCGGCCTGGCGAGCTTCAGCCTCGAGCCAGTCGACGCGTCCGACAACTGGTGGGGTTGTAACGCGGGTCCGGGCCAGTCGGGGTGCTCATCCACCGCCGTCGGGGCCGCCAGTGCGGTGACCACCTCGCCGTGCCTGGTTCTCGGACTGAGCGGCCCGAGTGGAACCCAGCCGGGCGGCGCGGTCACTGTCAAGGCGGACCTCCTGCACGACAGCGCGGGCAACACCGTCGGCGGGATGTCGCTGCCCTCTGATCCGGTCAGCTTTACCGCGACCGCGGGCGCGTTGAATTCGGCCAGCGTGCCGCTGAGTCAGGGCATTGCTCAGGACGTCCTGAGCGACGACGGCTCATCGGGGGCGGACGTCACCGCAGCCCTCGACGGACAGCGCGTGAGCGCGCACGTTGCCTTCCTGCCCTGGGCGGCCGGGGTGTGGTCGCCGGACGCCACGATGGGCGAGGTTCGGGCGGCTGAGACGGCGACCCTGCTGCCGGACGGCAAGGTTCTGGTGGCCGGCGGGGTGGGCAGCAATGGGGCTGCGCTTGCCACGGCCGAGGTCTATGACCCGGTGACGAACCGGTGGAGCTCTGCCGGATCCATGAACACGCCGCGTGAGTCCGACACGGCGACCTTGTTGCCCGACGGAAAGGTGCTGGTCGTCGGAGGGCTAAACGGATCTGCGCCTCTTCAGTCGGCCGAACTGTATGACCCCGCCTCGAGCTCGTGGTCCGCGGCGGCGAGCCCGCTGGCGCCGGTTTACCTCCAGACCGCGACGCTGCTGCCCGACGGCACGGTGCTGATCGCTGGAGGCGTCACCCCGGGGACGACGGGGGCGGCGGAGATCTACCACCCGGGTACGGACTCGTGGTCCTGGACGGGCAGCATGAGCCACGCCCGCTGGGCGCATACCGCGACGTTGCTCCAGAACGGCAAGGTGCTGGTTGCCGGCGGCAATGGCAGCAGCGGCTTGCTCGCCACGGCCGAGGTCTACGATCCGGGCACGGGCACCTGGTCACCGACGGGCTCCATGAGCGTTTCGCGCTTGGGCGGCGCCGCGGTGCTCCTGCCGAACGGCAAGGTCCTGGTGGCCGGAGGCAGCTCGAACAACGGTTCAGTCGCCTCCGCCGAGCTGTACGACCCCGCCTCAGGCGCGTGGTCGCAGACCGGCAGCATGAGCATCCCGAGGGAGTCCGGCACGGCGGCGCTGCTTCCGGACGGTCGTGTCCTGATCGCCGGCGGGGCCAACGGGTACGTCCCGCTGGCGTCGGCTGAGCTCTACGACCCGGCGACAGGCATGTGGTCAGGCACCGCCGATCTGAAGCAGGCGGTGGTGAGCCAGACGATGACCTCTCTGCCGGACGGCCGCGTGCTGCTGGCAGGCGGCGCCGGGTCGAATTCGGGTTCGAGCTCGTCAGAGCTGTTCGCGGTCACCACCACCACGGTGTCGCCGGCCGGCGACTTCGGCTCGGTGACGAGCGGGCAGGACAGCCCGGTTGTGTACCTGCCGGTGACCAATGCCGGCGACCACACGCTGTTCATCACGGGCGAGTCGCTCGCCGGCGCCGACGCCGGCGACTTCACGGTGGCCTCGGACGGGTGCGCCGGCAAGGTCGTGCAGTCCGGCGCGAGCTGCCGGCTCGGCGTGCGCTTCAGCCCGTCGGGCACCGGTAGGCGCACGGCGACGATCAC
>DATFDC010000301.1:0-2855 GCA_035252415.1 Solirubrobacteraceae bacterium | reverse complement strand
GGAACGGGATCGGAGGTGATGCGGCGCATCGCCGCGCCGATGGTCGGCGGCATGGTGTCCTCGACCGTGCTGACGCTGCTTGTCATTCCGGCACTCTACGCGCTGGTCAAGGGATGGGGGCTGCCGCGCCAAGCGGATGCGCCTGCCCGAGAGGCGGAGCGGTTGGCCGCGCCGCACGCGGCCGAGTGAAAGGAAGGCGCAGATGCACGATAATCCACTCGACTGCCTAGTCATCGGCGGCGGGCCTGCCGGCCTGACGGCGGCGATCTACCTGGCGCGGTTTCGCCGACGCTTCCAGGTTATCGACGGCGGCGCGAGCCGCGCGGCCTTGATCCCGACCTCGCACAACCATGCCGGCTTTCCGGACGGCATCCATGGGGCCACCCTCCTTGAGCGGATGAGGGCGCAGGCCGGCAAATACGGCGCTCCCATCCTTTCGGGGACGGTTACCGGCCTGGAGCGGCGAGCGGACGGCGTGTTCGTGGCCAGCATGGGCGAGGACCGGCTCACCGCCCGGACGGTCCTCCTGGCGACCGGTGTCGTCGACCGGGAGCCCGAGCTGCCGGACCTGCCCGACGCGGTCCAGCGCGGGCTGATCCGCCACTGCGGGATTTGCGACGGCTACGAGGTCATCGGCCACAAGGTCGGGGTTCTTGGGCGCGACGACAGCGGGCTCCACGAGGCGCTCTTCTTGCGGACCTACACCGGCGACGTGACCCTGCTCTCGTTGGAGCGGAAGCTCGTCCTCTCGCCCGACGAGCTCCGGACGGCGCGGGCGGCCGGCATCACCGTCGTCGAGGAGCCGGTGGCATCCGTCACCGTCGAGAGCGACCGCATCCGGTCCATCGCGACGCGGCAGGGCGCCTGCCACGCCTTCGACACCCTCTACTCGGCCTTGGGCAGCACGGCGCGGTCGGAACTCGTGCGCGGGTTCGGCGCCGTGCTGGACGAGAACGGGTGCGTGGCCACCGACGAGCACCAGCGCAGCTCGATCGACGGCTTGCTAGCCGCCGGCGACGTCGTGCGCAGCCTCGACCAGATCAGCGTCGCCATGGGCGAGGCCGCGATCGCCGCGACGGCGATCCACAACCGCCTGCGTGGCGTGGCGATCCCGCCCTCGCCCATCAGCGAGGTGCTGTCCTTCTCGCCCGAGTACCACAGCGGTCAGATGCGATGACACGAGCCATCCCAGAAAGCATCGTGGACAGCCGATCCAGATGTCCGTCCTTCCCGTTCAGTGCATCCGAACGTGCATTCATCCGCCGCGAGCTTGGCCTACGCTTCCACAGCGGCCTGAAGCTGCTGGACGGCATCGCCCTGCGCACTTGGCGGTCGGAGCCCAGGAAGGGTCAGCCGAAGCTTCCAGCTCCACAGCGAGCATGGTGGCGCGCGGCCTCGTCGAGGTACGGGCGGGCCCGCGAGGACCGCGCGCCCACTTCACCGAGGCCGGGCTGAGAGCGTTGCGGAACTTCGTCGTGAGCGACCGTGCCGTGGATCGGGTCCAGTTCGCGTGTCTCCAGCGCGAGCTCGGCGTGGTCCCTGCCTCTCGTGACGGCGCGGTGCCGCAGGCCGATGCCGCCAAGCCTACTGCATCTCGGCAGGACGTCTCGGTGCCGAGCCGGCTTCAGGAGATCCGATGATGGACGCGTCCATGGATCGGCTTCATGGTCGTCCTGCTCTCGTTCCACCCGTTGGTCCTGCTCGTGATCCCGGCGCTCTATGGCCTGATCGAGGGCTGCCGACGGCCTCGCCGAGGAAATGGGCCCTAACGGAGAGGCAGAGCGGATCATCGAGCCACACGCGGCCGGGAGATAGATGGCTCGCCGGGCTGCGCCGGTATCTTGCGGTGTCCGTGCTGGCCAACCTCGCCTGGGAGGCTGCGCAGCTCCCGCTCTACACGATCTGGGGCAAGGGTACCGCGCGGGAGCGAGCTTCACTCTCGCCCGCAAGCCTGCAATCGCCTCGGTGTCATTCATCGACGAGGCGGATGCTGCGGCGGCGGAATTGTGGGCCACGCGCAGCGTTGTTCATCAAATCCATCGCCCGATACGGGAGAGGGTCATGGAGCTGGTTCCGGCCGGCTCCCCAGCCGCTCGGGGTTCGCCCCTGCCTCGTCCATCCGGCGCGCGGCCACGGCTGCCTCCGCTTTCAGCGCGCGAAGGTGCTGATTGGCCTCCCATTCACGCTCCACGTCTTTCAGGAGTACCCCATTCTCGGCGACAGTCTTTTCGATCGCCTCCAAGCGCCGCCCCAGCCGCTCGTTGATCGCCGCCGCCCGCAGCCGCTGGAATGCATTCGCGCCGGCGTCGGGATAATCGAGTTGGGCCGCCTCCATCCGGTGGTGACAGGCGATGAAGGTATTGATCGCCCGCTCCCGATCCCAGAGCGCGAAGCCCAGCAGGTCGATGCCGAGCGCCTTGTAGGGCTTTTCCGACATGTCGGCGGCCGCGCGCGCCCAGAGGTCCTCCTTGGTGATCGGCGTGACGTCGCCGAGCGCCTGCCGGTGCCGCTCCGCCTCGTAGACGGCGGCCTCCGAGATGACGGTCCAGGTCGTGCCGCGGCTGCGGCTCTCCGCCACGTAGGTGGTGAAGGCCGTCACGCCCGACGTGCCGCGCGGCAGGGCGTTGATGTGCTCATCGGAGGTGATCCCTTGCGCGGCGTCGATCGTCAGCGCGTGCCCGAAGCCCAGCAGGAGCCGCCCGCTCTCCCGATCGGCGAAGCGCCGCCACTCGACGTCTGCCACTTCGTTCTCCTTGGTGCGGATGCGCAGGCCTCGGTGGCCCTGGCCGAGCACGGTCACGACATCGCCGTTGTTGCCAACCTGCCGCTCACGCCCGTTGACCGTGCCCCAGGTG
>DATFDC010000300.1:0-15173 GCA_035252415.1 Solirubrobacteraceae bacterium | reverse complement strand
CGAGGCCCGGGCGGCGCTGGCGCTCGCCGAAGGGGACCAGCGAAGCGCCGCCGACGCCCTGCGCCGCGCCGCCGAGGGCTACGCCGCGAACGGACAGTTCCTCAACGAACGCCGAGCGCGCGAAGCGCTGGAACGGCTTGTCGTACCCGCCGCATAGTCCTGGACCCCGGCTGTTTGCGTGGGAGGCCGGGCGGATCTGGCCGCCCCTCGGGCGCAGTGGTACCGCGGACCGCACGCCTCACGACCCACAGGGCGGCCAGTCCCGCTTGCCTCCCACTAGCGGTGCAAAACTCGCGAAGCTCCCCCTCCCCACCGCGCTTTCCGCACAAAAGCATCCACCCGACGCTTATCTGCAGAAAGTCGATCGGCGGACGGGGACTTTGGTGCGTTTTACATGGGTACACCGCGCCCGTGCCGTACTACCGCTCGCCTCCGACTACCGCGTCTCCGGTTCGGCGTGACGGAGGCCAACGGAGGGCAGCCATCGGTCGACCCGCGAAGGCACCCACCAGGCGCGAGCGCCGAGCAGTCGCAACACCGCGGGCAACAGGAGCAGCCGCACCAGCATGGTGTCGAGGAGCACCGCGACGCCGAGGATCACCCCCATCTCCTTGGGCGGCAGTGGGTGTGAGGAGCCGAACGTGAAGAAGACCACGATCATCACCGCTCCCGCGGCGTTGATCACCCTGCCGGAGCGGGCCAGACCTTCGACGAGTGCCTCGCGCGCGTCGCCGGTGCGCTCGAACTCGGCTCGTACCGAGGTCAGCAGGAACACCGTGTAGTCCATCGCCAGCGCGAAGCTCAAGCAGAAGAAGAACACTGGCGCCCACGCATCGACGAAGCCCTGCGACTTGAAGCCAAGCACGGCCGCGCCGACACCATCCTGGAAGATCAACTTGGCCACGCCGAAGGCGGCCGCCGTCGCGATCAGATTCAGCAGCACGGCCGCCCCGGCGGCGAGCGGCGCACGAACGACGACCAGCAACAGGATGAAGCCAACGGTCAGGACAAGCGCGTAGACCAGCGGCATCCGCCCATCAAGTGCCCGTTCGAGGTCGTGTGCCTCGGCGGCGGACCCGCCGACGCGCGACCCGGCCGGGAGCCGTGCGCGCAGTCGTTCGATGAGGCCGCCGGTGCGGTCGCCGACCGGCTGGACACCGAGGAGCGCCAGCGCCCCAGATCGCTCCGGCGCCGTCACCGCCGCGACGCCGGCAGTGTGGCGCAGCGTGGCCTGCGCTCGATCGAGCACGGCCGACGGCACCACGACCTGCAACTCCGCCGGCGCGCCCGGCCCGAAGCCCTGCTGAAGACGCTCGGCTCCGACGCGCGCGCTGGCGCTGTTCTCCAGCACGCCGGCGTTCGGCATCGCGGTATGCAGGTCACGCAACGGGAGCGCCAGAGCCACGAGGACCGCCGCGGCCAGCGCGCCCACGAGCAGGGGTCGGCGCCAGATCAGGCGCCCCCAACGGGCGAAGGCCTCGCTGCGGTGCTGGACGGAGCCGGCCCACGGCAGCGCAAACCGGTCGATGCCCGGACCAACGGATCCCAGCACGGCGGGCAGCAGCGTGAGCGAGGCGGCGAGCACGAATCCCACCGCCAGCAGGATCCCGGCCACGCTGGTGCGGAACGGCTGGCTCGGCACGAGGATCACCGCCGAGAGCGAAGCCAGGACGGCCAGGCCGCTCACCAACACAGCCTTGCCGGCGCTGTCCATCGTCTCCCCCACCGCGTCGAGCGGGCGCCGCCCCGCGCGCAGCGCGGCCCGGAAGCGCACCACGACGAACAAGGCATAGTCGATGCCAACGGCCAGCGCGAACATCAGGGCGAAGTTCATCGCCCAGATCGTGATGCCGGTGAACCGGCTGGCGACCCAGAGCGCGCCGGCGGCTGCGACGAGCCCGAGGATCGAGAGTAGGAGCGGGATACCGGCCGCGGCGACCGAGCCGAACGCGATCAGCAGGACCGCGAGCGTCAGCGGCCACGAGGTGATCTCGGAGCGGAGCATCGCCGACTTGTTCTCCTCATTGAATTGCGACCACAGCGCCGCCGAGCCCGTCAGCGCCACCTGAACGCCGCGGGGCGCCACGTCCTGAAGGCGCTTCTGGACTCGGTCCGCGGCGCGCACCATTTCCGCCGTGTCGGCGCCGGCGCCGCCCCGCACGACCGCCACATGCCCGTCGGGCGAGACCGACTCCCCGCGGCGGGGAAGCTGCACCCCGGCAACCGCCGGATCACGCCGCAACGCCTGCGCGGCCCCCTGCACCGCATGCCGAAAAGCCGGGTCGCCCGCGGTGTGGCGGGCCGAGCTCACCACGACCGCGAGCGCGTAGCTGCCCTGGCCGTCGAAATGCCGCTCGATCAGAGCGCGTGCCGCGACCGACTGCGAGCCGTCGGCCTGCCAGCCGCCACCGGACAGAGCGTGTTCGACGCGCGGCGCAACCGCGCCAAGGGCGATGATCAGCGTCGCCCAGCCGAGGAAGACGGTGCGGCGGTGCTGGGCCGACCAGCGGCCGAGACGTCCGAATATGCCGAGACTTTCAATGGAGTTGGGTGTAGTAGAGGGGTTCATAGCGGGGCGACGCTAAGGGCGCGCACTTCCCAGAACCTTCCCTCCGGACGCCTCCCCGGCGGCTTCGAGCCCGTCGTCGACGCGGAGGATCAGCCCGGCCGATGCGGCCATGCCAATCGCCAGCACGATGCCGAGCGTGCCGTACCCGCCGTGCGAGATGACCGCGCCGCCAACCACGGCGCCCAGCAGATAGCCGAGCTGGGTCGCAGCCGTCCGGGCGGCCATCATTGCGCCCGGGTGACCAGGCATCTGCTCCAAGCCGAGCCCGCTGGACGCCGGAGACCGGACGCCGGCGGCGAGGCCGGCAAGGCAGAAGATCGCGATGCCCATCGGCGTCGACGCCGACAGCCTGAGCAGGGCGAAGAACAGGATCGCCATGGTCAAAGCCGAGGCGGCGACCAAGCGCCGCCGGGGGATCAGACCCACGAGCGTCCCGCTGCGACTGGAAGCGGTGAGGTGCGCGGCGGCGCCGGCCGCGAGCATCCAGCCGGCGGCGGCCTGGCCCGCGCCGAGGCGCTCGATGAAGAAGGCACCGACGAACGTCAGTACGGCGGTCCAGGCGCCAAACGCGATCACCTCGGCACCGAGCCATCGCCGTGCGGATCGCTCGCGCAGCAACGCGGCGATCGACGGAGCGGTGCTCGGGGCGAGACGTGCAGTTCGCGTGGTCGCCAGCGCGGCAACAGCGATGCCGGCCGGAACGACCTGCGCCACCCGCCACGACACCCATTCGGTAACCGCGCCGGCGATCGGATTGACGACGATCCAGGCCAATGCGTTCGCACCGGCGACGTAGCCGATCGCCCACGGCCTCCGTTCGGGCGCGAACGCGGCTACACCCGCAAAGCCGGCCGAGAGAAGACAGGCGAACGCGAGCCCGACCAGCACGTGGACGGCGAGGAACACGGCGAGGCTCGGAGCCAGCGCGACGGCGGCGCAGGCAACGATCGCCAGCCCCGATCCGGCGCCCAGAAGCCGGCGCACTCCTACCGCATCGATCCTGCCGACGATCGCGAGCGAGGCCAAGATGGCTACGCCCGCGGCGACCGAGCGGGCCTGACCCACGGCCCCGACTGAGGCTCCGAGGTCTCGGCCGATCGCCACGATCGTGGTCGAGAGCGCAACGAGCAGCGCCTGGGAGGCCATCGTCGCCAGTACAAGTGGGGCGAGCTTGGGTTCCTGCATCGGCGCACAGTAAGTCGACCCATACGTGCGCTACATCCGCGCCAGGACCCAACTTCACGACCCACGCCCCACCTCCAACGGCGGGATGCACGTAGCGCCGCCGGTCGGGCCCGACCGGCTAGCCGCGGACCAGCGGCGACTCGCTCGAGCGAGAAAAGCGGGCCGCCGCGGCGGCGCGGGCGGCCTTCCCGGACACGCGCAGCTTGGCGTAGATGTTCGAGAGGTGCCGTTCCACCGTCCTGACGCTGAGGTAAAGGCGGGCGGCCACCTCCTCGTTGCTGAGCCCCTCGGCGACGAGCGCCAGGACCTCGCGCTCGCGGTGGCTGAGCTCGGGAAGTCCGACGGGCGCCGACACCTCGACAGGACCGAGGAAACTCCGTAGCTCGTCTTGGAACCGCGGCCATGCGGGCTCGTCCGCGAGCAGGATGTGGTTCCGGCTCTGAAGCGCGACGAAGCGGGCTCCGGGGATTAGCGTGGCCAGCAGCCGGCCCTCCGCGAACGGCACGAGCGCGTCATCCCGCGGGTGGATCACCAGCGTTGGGCACGTCACGCGCGTGGCCTCATCCGTCACATCGTCCTGATTGCGCGCCTCGCGGATCCGGACTGCGGTTTCTGGGTCGGCCGTCACGCGCTGAAGCTCGTCGAACCACTCCATCTGCTCCGGACTCGCGTCAGGGATGAACAGCGTGGTGAACAGACGGCGAAAGGCGGGCACGCCCTGTCCCCAGCCCATCCGGATGAGCGAGGTCAGCAGCTGCGCCTGCTCGCGGTCCAAGGACGATGGATCGCGTCTCAGCCGGCCGCGCGCAAACGTCGCGTACAGAACGAGGTGGCTGACCCGCTCGGGATGGCGCGCGGCGAAGACGACCGCCGCCGGCCCGCCCTGCGATATCCCGAGGAGCGCGGCACGCTCGATCCCGGCGTCATCGAAGACCGCTTCGAGATCCGCCACTCGCTTCTCGAGCGAAACGTCCTCGACGTCGCGGTCCGAGAGGCCGCACCCCCGCTCGTCGTACCTGAGCACCGTGTGCCCGTCGGCCAGTCCGTCGAGCCAGTGCCGCCAAACCGGGCTTTCCCAGTCGAACTCGAGATGGGTGAGCCAGGTGGCCGTCCTGACCAGCGGGGCACCTCTCCCGTGGACCGCGTAGGCGAGGCGGGTGCCGTCGGGCGCTGTGCAGAAACGGATTTCCTGCCTCACGGTTCCAGTATCTCGCCTGGGGCCGGTGCGTAGTGCCCGCCACACGTGGCGCATCGATTTGGGTGATGGCGCCGATGTGGCGCGAGCCCATCCGCAGGAAGGTTTCGGGAAGGCGTGCCAGCGACTCTCCCGACATGCAGACAAACCCCACACAAGCAATCAACATCGGTGTCGATCCCGAGGAACTCGATCGGCACATCACGCAGATGTACCGCGACGTCGCGGACGAGTCGGCGAGGGACCTTCACTTCCCGGTCGGCCGGGCGCTCGCCGAAGCGCTCGGCTATCCGACCGCGCTGCTCGACCGGCTGCCGGCCGCCGCCGTGCGCTCGTTCGCAGGTGTTGGCTACCACTTTGGCCTTGCCCGCCTGCTTCCGGGCGAGCTCGTCCTCGACCTGGGAAGCGGCTCGGGCATGGATGTGTTCGCGGCGGCGGCCCAGGTCGGTCCGCACGGCGGGGTCACCGGCGTCGACATCACCGGCGAGCAGCTGGCCAAAGCCGCGCTCCTGGTGCGCGACGAGCCCGTCACCTTCCGCCGCGCCCGGATCGAGGAGCTGCCCTTTGGCGATGGCTGGTTCGACGTCGTGATCTCGAACGGCGTCGTGAACCTCTCGCCCGACAAGCGCCGCGTGTTCGCCGAGGCCGCACGCGTGCTCCGCCCCGGCGGCCGCCTGGCGCTCGCCGACATCGTGACCGAGCGGCAGATCGCGGCTCGCACCGTCGAGCAGGCCGAGCTGTGGGCCGCCTGCATCGCCGGGGCCAGCCAGAGAGAGCTCTACCTTGCGGACATCGCCGCTGCCGGCCTCGAGCTGCAACTCGTGCAACTGAATCCCGGCTACCGCTTCACGAGCGACCGGGCACAGCGCACAAGCGAGAAGTACGGGGCGCACAGCATCTCGCTGCTGGCCCTCAAACCCACCACAACGACCCAGGAGGTCTAGCAGTGTCTGTGATCACCGACACGATCCGTAACGGCGTGGACACCGAGAAGATGTTCGCCACGCTTGATCTGATCAAGGCGCAGCCCGAGCTGGCGAAGTTCCAGTTCCGCGCCAGCAACCGCTGGCTGGGCGGGGCGCACAACCGCTCGTCGATCCAGGGCTTCTACGCCGCGGGCGGCGAGGACACAAGCCGCGGCCAGGCGTTCCAGATCGATGCGGGCGAACCCGCGATCCTGCTTGGCACCGACACCGGCGCCAACCCAGCCGAGTACCTGCTGCACGCGCTCGCCGCGTGCCTGACCACATCGATCGTGTACGTGGCCGCGGCGCGCAAGGTGGAGCTCACCTCGGTGGAGTCCATGGTCACCGGCGACATGGACGTGCGTGGTGCGCTCGGCGTCGACGAGGAGCCGCGGAACGGGTTCGAGCGCATCAGCGTGTCGTTCCGCGTGACCGGCAACGCGCCGGAGGCGAAGCTCCGCGAGGTCGTCGAGCGGGCCCGTAACCGCTCAGCGGTCTACGACATGGTCACCAACGGCGTGCCCGTCGCCCTCGAGGTCACCACCGACTGAACGCTCGCCCGCGCGCTCGTGGCCGGAGCCCACGCTCCGGCCACGGGACGCACGGCGAGCCGACTGGAGATTCGCCATGCCGATCGAACTTACAGCTCACACCGACGCCGGCGCTCGCCTCGTCGCGATTGCCGAGCAGCTCTCCGAGCAGTTCGCCGCGCGCGCCGCCGAACACGACCGCGACGGCACGTACCCCTTCGAGGCGATCGCCGCCCTCAAGGCCGCCGGCTACTTCGCGGCGCCGATCCCGGTCGAGTTCGGCGGCCTCGGCGTATCAACCACGCACGACCTGGTCATCGCGGCCAGCCGCCTGGCCCGGGGCAATGCCTCCGTCGCCATCGGGGTGAACATGCACCTCGTGGCGGTGCTCAACATGGTCCGCCGCTACGAGGTCGCGGCTGCGGCCGGGGCGGAGCGCCGGGCCCGGGCGTTTGCCACCTCGCTCGAGCAGATCGTCCGCGACGACGTGGTGCTGGCCGCCGCGATCAGCGAACGCGGCCAGGACCTCACCCGGCCCGGCACGGTCGCCACGCGGACCGACTCCGGGTGGCGCATCGACGGTCGCAAGATGTTCTGCACGATGTCCCCCGCGGCCACCGACCTCTATGTGGCCGTCACCTACGTCGATGAGAAGGGCGTCGACCGCTACGCCTACGCGATGGTGCCCACCGACGCGGCCGGCGTGATCATCCACGACGACTGGGACGCCCTCGGGATGCGCGCGTCCGGGAGCAACTCGGTCTCACTCGAGGGTGTAGAGCTGCCCGAGGCCGGCGTGCGTGGCGGCTTTGTCGCCGGCGACCCGCTGCCCTACATGGAGCGCAACCTGCACTCCGGGCTATTCCACGCGGCGGCCTCGCTCGGCATCGCCGAGTCCGCCGACGCGATCGCCCGCCGGGGCATCGCCGGGAGGATCAACGGCGACGCGCGCCCGCGCATGCAGGTCGCGGACAACGCCGTCGATCTCGCGGCCTCGCGCGGGATCCTCGCCCGTGCGGCAGAGCTCATCGACGAGCACCGGGCAGCCAACCCCACCTCCGACGGCAGCGCGGATGACCTGCGCGCGCTGTTCGCCGAGGCGCAGGCCGCCAAGGCGTTCGTCAACGAGGCCGCCGCACGCGTCGTCGAGCGTGCGCTCGCGCTCTCAGGCGGAGCGGGCTACGTCAACGGAAGTCCGCTCGCGCGCGCCTATCGCGACGTCAGGGCCGGCTCGTTCATGCACCCGCTCGGCGCCAACCGCGCCTACGACTACCTCGCCCACGTTGCCCTCGGCGAACCCGCTGAGCTCCATTGAGGTCAGAACCATGAGTCGGATCTCGCTCGCCCCGGCGTCCGTCGACGCAGCGGATGCGGACGCGTCGGCTCCAGCGCCGTTCGAGACGGACGCCTTCCGGCGCACGCTCGGGCGCTTCGCCACCGGCGTCACACTCGTGACGGCCGCGGATTCGACCGGACCGCTTGGCCTCATCGTGAACGCCTTCACCTCCGTGTCGCTCGAGCCTCCCCTCATCGCCGTCTGTCCCTCACGCCATTCGTTCACGTGGACGCGCATGCGCCGCTGCAAACGCTTCGGCGTGAACGTGCTCGGGGCCGAGCACCGCGACTACGTCCGCCACGCCGCCCACGCGGACGCCGAGCGCTTTGTCGGTATCGACTACGAGCTGGTTGAGTCGGGCGTTCCGCGCATCCGCTCCGCCATCGCCTTTCTCGATTGCGAGCCGGTCAGCGAGCAGCGCGCCGGCGACCATTGGATCGTGGTTGCTCGTGTGCACGCCGTGCTCGCCGACCGCCGCCGAGAGCCGCTTGTGTTCAGCGACGGGACCCTCGGGAGCTTCGCCGCCCTCGAGACCTCGCGCATCACGGACCCCCGGTGAACTTTTCCAGGGGGTGCTGTCCCCACTGGCGCCGCCCATTCGTCTCCAGGATGATCAATCATCCCCAAAAGGAGGCGGGCATGAAGTACGCACTGCTGATCTACCCCAAGCCGGGCAGCCACGAGGCACTCGGAGCGGACGAGTACGAGTCGGTGAACGCCGAGTACTGGGCGCTTCGCGAGGACTCCCGCTGCCTCGGTGGCGCCCACCTGCAGACGGCCGACTCGGCGACCACGGTTCGCTACGGCGGCGGTCAGAACCTGATCACCGACGGCCCCTTCGCCGACACCAAGGAGGTGCTCGGCGGCTACTACGTGGTCGACGCGTCCAACCTGGACGACGCACTGGAGTTCGCGCAGCGGATTCCGGCCGTGCGGCTCGGCGGCGCCGTCGAGGTGCGCCCGCTCGTCGAGGTCCCCGTGGAGTACGCGCACTGATCGAGCAGGTCCTCCGGCGCGAGTGAGGTCGCGTCCCGGCGTCCCTGGACGGCTTCCTGGGTGACACGGATGTGGCTGAGGAGGCCGCACAGGAGGCGTTTGCGATCGCGGTCAGGGCGAGTGCCGCTCCCGCAGGTGATGCTCCAGTCTCGCTGTGGCTTTCCTGTCCAGTCCGCCGACGAGGCTCTCGGCGCCGTGCCAACTAACGCGAAGCCGCTGCCGTAAGCCACGTCGGACCAACTCGACATTACGCGCCGCGGACAACAGGTGGTCGTGGACAACCATGGATCCGTGCCCGCGGTCCGCGACGAAGATGAAGCGCTCGGTGGTGATCGCGAGAAACCCCGCCTCGTCATCGACATCCGCGACGAAGAACTCCTCGACCCGTTCTTCCTCGTCGAGTTCGACTCCCCACCGCTCGAGAACCTCGACGCCCGTGATCGCCCTGTCAGGCGGAGTGATCAGGCTCGAGAGCAGCGAGGTGATCGGGGAGGCCGGCCTTCGGGGCGCGGCCGGGGAGCGCCTGGAGGGGTCCGGCACCACGAGGAGGGATCCATCCGGTCGCTGCTCCACGACCACGTACGCGCCGGACACGTCACCGGTCAGGGTCACGCGCAGGGGGCGCCGTGAGTCCATGCAGCGGAGTCTCGCATGCGGCTGAGGCGCCTCATGGCTCGGAGCGTAGGTCGAGCGTGCGTCGCAGCGGCCGCTCGGGCAGCACCAACGCGACGACCAGCATTGCAATCGAGATCGGGATCCCAACCAGAAACACCGAGTGCATCGCCGAGGCCAGCGCTTCACGTGTTCCGTGCAGCAGCGGCGGAGGGATGTGCACGCCGCCCTGAAGCAGCCGGTTGGGGTCGATTTTGCCTCCGGCCGCTCCCAGCCGGTGGGTCAGCTCGGCCGCCACGCGACCGACCAGCAGCGCGCCCAGACCGGTCACCGCGAGGCTCCCGCCGATCGTGCGGAAGAACTGGAGGGCCGCCGTGGTCACGCCGATCCGGGACGGTGCGACGGCGTTCTGAGCGGCGACCATGTAGACCTGAACCATCGCGCCCATCCCGAGGCCGATCACGGCCAGGTCGAGCACGATCACCGTGCGCGAAGTGCCCGCGCGGACCCCGGCGAGCAACACGAAGCCGGCTAGCACCAGCGCACTGCCGAGGATCGGGAGCCAGCGGTAGCGACCCGTGCGCGCCACCAGTTGACCTCCCACCGCGCTGAACAGGCTCCAACACAGCGAGAGGGGGAGCAGGGCCAGACCCGCGCTGACCGCGGATCCGCCCTGCACCCCCTGGACGTACACCGGCACGTACACGGTCACGCCGAACATGACTGCGCCGATCAGAGCGCCCGCGACGCTGGCGAGCGCGACGACCCGGTCTGAGAACAGCCCAAGCCACAGAAGCGGCTCGGGCGCGCGCCGCTCGATGAACACGAAAGCCACGAGTAGTCCCACTCCGGCGACCGCCGGGCCGATCACCCTGGCCGATCCCCACGGGGCGCTCGTTCCGCCCCACGAGGCCGCGAGCAGGACCAGCGTGACGCCGACACCGAGGGATGCCGCGCCCGCCCAGTCGATCCGGTGGTCGCGTACGCGCACGCCACGGGGCAAGGTCCGCATCACCACGATCAGCGCGATGATGCCCAGCGGCAGATTGACGAAGAAGATCCAGCGCCATGAGATCGAGTCGGTGAGCGAGCCCCCGGCCAGCGGGCCGACGATCGACGCCGTGCCCCACATCGCGCCCACCAGGCCCTGATAGCGCCCGCGCTCGCGCGGAGAGAACAGGTCGGCGATCGCGGCCTGCGACAGCGGCAGCAGTCCGCCCGCGCCGATGCCCTGCAAGGCACGAAATGCGATCAGCTCGCCCATCGAGCCCGCCAGGCCGCACAGCGCCGAGCCGGTCAGGAAGATCGAGATCGAGATGACGAACATCCGCCGCCGCCCGTACAGGTCCGACAGCTTGCCGTAGGCGGGGATCGTCACCGTGGAGGTGATCAGATAGGCGGTGATCACCCAGGAGAGGTGGCTGAAACCGTGCAGGTCGCCGACGATCCGCGGCAGCGCCGTGGCGACGATCGTCTGATCCATCGCCGCCAGGAGCGTCGCGAGCATGATCGCGCCGAACGCGACCAAGGGCGAACGGGGCGCCGGGAGCCCGGACAGGGGCACGGGCTCAGCGGCTGGAGCGGATTGCGCCATCCAGACAGTCTGCCTTGGGACGCCGGCGCGCGACGCGGCGGGCTATCGGGCGGCGAACGTGTCGCAGGCGCTGGGTCGGCCGCTCCGGTACCCGGTCGTCACCCAGTGCTGACGCTGCTGCGATGAGCCGTGCGTCCACAGCGCGCTGTCGACGACTTCGCCGGCAGCCCGTTGAAGGTAGTCGTCGCCGATGACTTCCGCAGCCCTGAGAGCGTGATCGAGGTCCCCGTTGGTCAGCTCGCTTCGCGGGTATGCGGAGCTGCCCCACACCCCGGCGAGACAATCGGCCTGGAGCTCGACCTTCACCGAGCGAGCGTTCTTTCCGCTGGGATCGACCCGATTGGCATCCGCGACACTGCCGGCGATGCCGATCAGTTGTTGGACGTGATGCCCGAATTCGTGGCCGACGATGTACGCCTGGGCGGCGCTGCCCAGGCTCGCATTGTTGGCCAGATCGGTGAAGAACCGCAGGTCGAGATATACCGTCCGGTCGCCGGGGCAGTAGAAGGGGCCGGAGTCCTCGTGCTCTCCGCAGTACGACTTCACCTTGCTCCAGAACACCACTATTCGCGCCGGCCGGTAGGTCAGGTGCGACACCGCGAACTCCCGGCGCCACACGCGCTGGGTGTCGCCGGCGATCGCGATCAGAAATTCGCGTTCGATGGCCGTCGATCGCGATGGCGACGGGAGCTTCGCCGACGTGCGGGGCAAGATGTCCCGCAGCACGGCGAGCCGGTCTGCGACCCGTGCGGCTGTCGTGTCCGTGCCGGTCGACCCCGTAGCCCCGCCGGCGGCCGATCTAGCGGTCGAGCTGCTGCTCGATCCACAGCCGGCGACGAGCAGAGCGAGACCGAGGAGCGCAAGCATTAGGCGGGCGCTTCGTCGTTTGCCGATCGGTGCCACGTTCATCAGCGCCTCGGGCGGTGCGGAGGCTTCACTCCCTGGACACCAGGCTCGACAGCCAAGCCGTGTTGCGGTAAGGCGGCATCAGCAGCAGGAGGATGATCACCACGGCGGTGCCGCTGAAGTACCCAAACAGGATGTTGACCTGATCGGTGTTGGCGACCATGTTCTCTGCGAACACCATGAGACCGTAGGCGAACATCGACAGCCCAAGCGCGCTGAGCAGGATCGGCTTGCGGCGCGAGGGCAGAAACTCGCGAGCCAGGAGGCTCGCGACAACACCCAGGAACACGACGAACATCACGAGACCGATCAAGAACCAGGAGACATTGGAGCCCGGGAACGACGCGATGAACGAGCCTTTGTACTGCGCCGCGGTGCCGGACGGCATGATGCCGCCCTGGTCGAACAGCACACGTTTCGCCGAGTAGTAGAACAAGAAGCCGACCGTCAAATAGGTGCCTGCGATGATCAGCCAGTAGCTAACAGTGTCGGCAACCACAGCGGCGGTGGTGCGAGCAGGGGCGGCGTCGGAGCGTGTCGGCACGGTTGCCATCAGGACCTCCCAGCTGCCGGACGGGCCGGCGCGCGGATACGTGAGGCATCGATTGTGCTGAGCGTCCGGGCCGGGGGCAAGAGACGAACGGACGGGCCCACGACCGCCGGGCATGCCAACATGCACGGGCCCAACGAACGCGTCCGGCACGACGAGTTATGTTGATGGTGCGCATGCTTGATCGCATCGAGCGCATCGGGAACCGGATGCCCAACCCGGCGATCCTGTTTCTCCTGCTGTGCGTGCTGATCATCGTGCTCTCGCAGGTGCTGTTCTGGTGGGGCGTCCACGCGAGGTATGAGACGATCACCCCGCCGCCGGTGCCGACGCTCGAGACCTTCTACGGCGGGTCGGTCGAGCCAACCGACGTCGGGCCCACCCAGCCCCAGCCACCGAGCGCCTACAAGCCCCACACGGTGACCACCAAGGTGCAGGGGCTTCTCACCGGCGACGGGGTCCGCTACCTGTTCACCTCGTTCGTCTCGAACATCCGCAACTTCGCGGCGCTCGCGATCATCCTCGTCGTGATGATCAGGGCGCCGACGACGTCGACCGCGCGGTGGCGCAGCGGGAGCGGCGCTCGAACCTGCCCGAGGAGCGGGTGCAGGAGCTGATCGTCGACGGGACGATCGCGGTCGACACAACCGGAGAGCAGGTCGGACAGGTCAACGGCCTGGCCGTGCTCAGCGTCGGCGACCACCGCTTCGGCCAGCCTTCGCGGGTGACGGCCAGCGTGTCCATCGGCCAGGGCGACGTCGAGAGCATCCAGCGCGAGACCCAGATGTCCGGGCCCATCCACGGCAAGGGATTCCTGGCCCTGTCGGGTTACCTGTCGCAGACCTACGCGCAGCACTGGCCGCTGGCCTTGCGCGCCGCGATCAACTTCGAGCAGTCCTACGGCGGGATCGACGGCGACTCCGCCTCGTCGACCGAGCTGTACGCGCTGCTCTCCGCGCTCGCGGAGCTGCCGATCCGCCAGAGCATCGCGGTAACCGGCGCCGTCGACCAGCACGGACGCGTGCAGACCGTCGGCGGCGTCACCACGAAGGTGGAAGGGTTCTTCGCCGTCTGCCGGGCACGCGGGCTGACCGGCGAGCAGGGCGTCATGATCCCTCGGGCCAACGTCCCGCATCTGATGCTCGCGGACGAGGCGGTGGCCGCCATCGCCGCCGGCGAGTTCCACGTCTGGGCCGTCGAGCACGTCGACGAGGGGATCGAACTGCTGACCGGTCATCCGGCCGGCGCGCGAGGCGGCGATGGCGCCTACCACGAGGGCAGCGTGCACCGCCGGGTCGAGGACCGCCTGCGCAACTACGCGATGCGACTGCGCGAATTCGGCCCGCATACTGCCGACGGCTCTCGCCGCAGACCGGTGGCGCACTAGTACATCACGGCTCGATCTCACCGCTGGGCGAACGAGCATTCGTTCCGCAGCGGTCTCTCCGCGAAGCGCGCCGACGTCCAGGTCAGCAGGTAGGAGATCAGCCGGGATCGCGGCCACAGCAGCGAGAGGTGGTCACGGCCTCGGTAGACCCGGTATTCGACGCCCTGACCGGAGTGGCAGAGCCGGTTGACGTAGGAGCGTTGCATGCTCGGGAGCACGAGGTGATCGTTCAGGCCCTGGGCGATCAGGAGCGGCACCTTGATCGAACCCGTGGGGGTGTTCTCCGCCAGCCGCCGTCCCAGGGCGCCCGCGAGCGGCGCCACGGCATAGATCGGTTGCCGCGACAGGACGGCGGTGACCACGGAGGGAACTGCCTCGGGTATGTCGAGGCATCGACCGGCGGCTCCCCGGACGATCACGCGGGCCGCCGGCCGCACGTAGTGGTCGAATGACACGTCTGGGTAGATGTCGCTGTACGCGCTGAGGATGTAGGCGCCGAGGACCCGCCCCTCGAGCGTGCTCCTGACCTTCTCGACCAGGGCGCGGAGGTCACTGGCCGGCGCGAGCGCCGCGACGCCGACGACGTGCACGTCGGGGGCGTAGGTCGGGGCGAGGGAGCCTGCCCACAGCACCGCGTGGCCGCCCTGCGAGTGTCCCCAGAGCACCGTCACGTGCTGGAGCGCAAGCTGCGGCATCTGCCAGGCCGCTCGCACGGAGTCGAGCACGGATCGGGCCTCACCCTGGCCGATCAGATACGGATGCGGGCCCGCGGTTCCCAGCCCGACGTAATCGGTCGCGACGATCACCCACCCGCGGGCAAGCGCCTGGTTGACGCCGGGGATGATGTCCGCGTTCCAGCGGGAGGGCAGCAGCGAGGGCGCGCACTGGCGAGCGACGCCGGTCGTACCGTGAGCCCAGGCGATCACCGGCCGCGGGCCGGGTGGGAGTTTGTCGGAGGCGATGACCAGCCCGCTGGCCACCGCGGGGACGTTCTGGTCGCGCGTGGTGGTGTACAGGATCCGCCACGCGCGCCAGTCCTTCGGGATCCCGCGTGTGAACCGCTCACTGCGCAGCAGGACCCCGGGTCGCGCCGGAATCGTGTTCGGCGGGCTGTAGAACGCGTCCGGCGTGGACACTGAGCGGTGAATCACCGCGCTTACGGCGACCAGGGCCAAGGCGAGCACCACCGCCGCGATCGCGCCCACGGCCCGGAGCCACCGGGGCCGGCGGCGGCGGTTTGTCGTAGGGCGGCGGCCGGCGCGGACCCGCCCGGCGGCGAGCAGCTGCCCCAACCCGAAGATCACCGTGCTCGGACCGACGAGCAGTCCCAGGATGAGCACGGTGATGT
>DATFDC010000299.1:0-9811 GCA_035252415.1 Solirubrobacteraceae bacterium | reverse complement strand
CGGCCAGCGCGTCGAGGAACGGTTGCCACTCGAGCCCCGGCAACGGGTGAAAGAACACCACGGGCGGACCGTCGCCCGCCACCTTGACGTGGAGGTTCAGACGGCCGTCGCAGACTTCCACCACCTCGTCGCGCATCTGGGCAGAAGCTGTGGTCATGACGCCTCCGCCCCTGCCACGACGGTCCCCACCTCGGCGCGCGGCCACCAGTGGTTCTCCCATCCCTCCTCGTCCCAGATCGGGCGCAGCCGCGGCAGCACCTCCTCGGCGAACAGCGAGATGTTCTTCTCGGTGAGCTCGCGTGGCATCGAGCCGTTCTGGAGCATGACCAGCAGGTTCCCGATCCGGAAGTCCCTGACCATCGCCTCGATCTGGTCGGCCACAGTGGCCGGACTGCCGACGATCGCCACCTGCGTTTCGACGATCTCCTTGTAGGTGATGTCGTGCATCTTGGCGAGCATGCCGAGGTCTCCGGGGTTGCGGATCATGTGCTCGATCCCGGCCGGCTCGGCATAGCCCGGCACCGCGAAGCCCGACACCGGGACGGTCCCGAGGCCGGCGCGGTAATGCGCCTCAAGATGCTGCGCGTACTCCTGCTCGGCGCGCGCATCGGTCTCCGACACGGCCACGACCTGCAGGAAGGCAAGCCGGTACGGATTGCGATCGCGCCCCTCCTTGTCGGCGAACTCCCAGTAGCGGTCGAAGACCTGGCGCCCGACCAGCTTGGGCCCACTCCAGCTCAGGTACACGAACGCGTAGTCGCGCCGCAGGATGTCGATCAGCGTGCCGGGTGACCCGCTGCCGGGGATCCAGATCGGCGGATGCGGCTGCTGAATCGGCCGCGGCCACAGGTTCACCTGGCCGTACTTCTCGAACCGGCCGTTCCACGCGAACGGCTCGGGCTCGGACCAGGCCTTGAGGATCAGCTCGCGGTGCTCGTTGTAGCGCTCGCGGGTCTCGACCCCCGGAATGGCGCCATTCTGGTTGGCGTCGTAGCTGAGCCCCACCGGGAAGCCGGCGATCAGCCGCCCGCCGCTGATGTTGTCGAGCAGCGCGTACTCCTCGGCGACTTTCAGCGGCTCGCGCGATTTACCGAGCGAGCGCCCGAGGACGGTGATCGCCGTGTCGAGGCCCTCGGCCCGCGTCGCGTACGCCACCGCCGCCGCCATCAGGTTGGGGTTCGGCGAGATGTCATACGTCGACTGGCTGTGCTCGGTCACGCACACGCCGTCGAACCCGGACCGGGCCGCATGAAGCAGCTCGCCGTAGCCGGACTGGAGCGATTCCTGCATCCGCTCGCCCTCGACCAAATCGAAGTACGGCGGGTTGACCACCGAGCTGTAGCGATCCTCGAAACCCGCGGGCAGGTACCGATACGGCACCTGCTCGAACAAACTGACCTTCATCCTCGTCCTCCTCAACTCCTCGCCGCCCCCGCCAGACGTTTATATCCGAGGCGGTCTACGCGCGTGTGGACATCTGCGCGAGAAGTCTTTTCAATCGGCGTCCAGTTTTTGCATTTCGGCCACGGCTCGTGTTTTGCTTGCAGCAACCAAGAGGAGAGACGAGCATGGGAAAGATTCTTGCCACGCACACCGGCAGCCTGGTCCGGCCGCCGGAGCTGCTGTCGTTCCTGGCCGCGGGCGAGCGCGGCGAGAGCTACGACGAGGCCGCCTACCTGGAAACGCTGCGCGGCGCGGTGGGCGACGTCGTCGAGCGCCAGATCGAGGCCGGCCTGGACATCGTCGACGACGGGGAGATGGGCAAGGCGAGCTGGATCACCTACCTCTACGAGCGGGTGAGCGGCCTGGAGGCCCGCGTGATGAACGTGGAGGGCGCGAGCATGATGCCGCCCAGCCGCGACCGCCAGCAGTTCCCCGGTGCCTATGCGGCACTCGACGCGCTCGATGAGGCGGCCGTCCGCGAGAGCAACGCCGCCGCGGACACGGGCGGGCACGAAGACGAACCGGAGGGGAACCAGGCGATCGAATGGGTGTGCACCGGGCCGATCACCTACGACCGGACCGCGCTCGACCGGGACATCGCCAACCTCCGCGCGGCACTGACCGGACACGACGAGGTGGAGGCGTTCATGCCGGTGGTCGCCCCGGCCAGCGCGTACTGGCTGCGCAACGAGCACTACGACGGCGAGGAGGCGTTCGTCTACGGCCTGGCCGACGCGCTGCGCGAGGAGTACCGCGCGATCGTCGACTCGGGGTTCTTCCTGCAGGTCGACGACGCCGTGCTGATGCACGAGTGGGACTCGATGCTCTCGCTCGGGCAGACCGACGACGACTACCGCCGCTGGGCCCAGCTACGGGTCGATGCGCTCAACCACGCGCTCGAGGGCCTGCCCCCGGAGCGCATCCGCTACCACGTGTGCTGGGGCAGCTGGCATGGTCCCCACGCCTTCGACCCGCCGCTGCGCGACACGATCGATCTGATCCTCCAGGTCAACGCCGGCTATTACGCGATGGAGCAGGCCAACCCGCGCCACGAGCACGAGTGGCGCGTGTGGGAGGACGTGTCCCTGCCCGAGGGCAAGAAGCTGATCCCGGGCGTGGTCACCCATCACACCAACGTCGTCGAGCATCCCGAGCTGGTCGCGCAGCGACTGGTCCGGCTGGCGAATGTGGTCGGCCGCGACAACGTGCTGGCCGGGACCGACTGCGGGTTTGCCCAGGGCGCGTTCATCCACCGCGTCCACCCCGAGGTCCAGTGGGCCAAGCTCGCCGCGCTGGCCGAGGGCGCGCGGCTGGCCACGCGGGAGCTCTTTGGCGCGAAGGCGGAGGTGACCGCATGAGCATCGCGCTGCCACCCGAGGTCTCCGAGCGTGCGCTTCATGCGTTCCGCGACGTGGTCGGATCCGAGCACGTGCTCACCGATCCCGAGCAGATGCGCGAGTTCCGCGACCCGTTCTGGCATCTGGACTGGGACGACTACGAGGCGTGCGCGGTCGTCCAGCCCGAGTCGGTGGAGGAGATCCAGGCCATCGTGCGGCTGGCCGGCGAGCACCGGGTGCCGCTGTGGACCACCTCGCAGGGTCGCAACAACGGCTACGGGGGCTCATCGCCTCGGGTGCGGGGCTCGGTGGTGGTGAACCTGCGCCGGATGAACCGGGTGCTGACGATCGACGAGGAGCTCGGATACGCGGAGGTCGAGCCCGGGGTCAGCTGGTATGACCTGTACGCGGCGATCCAGGCCGGCGGCCACCGTCTGATGCTGTCGTGCGCCGATCTCGGCTGGGGCAGCGTGATCGGAAACACGCTCGACCACGGCTGCACCTACCTCCCCTACGGGGTCGACATGTCGGCCGCCTGCGGGCTCGAGGTCGTGCTGGCCAACGGCGAGCTGCTCCGGACCGGCATGGGCGCGATGCCGGGCAACCGCGCCTGGCACACCTACAAGCGCGGCCTGGGGCCCACCCTCGACCAGCTATTCATGCAGTCCAACTACGGAATCGTGACCAAGATGGGCGTGTGGCTGATGCCCTATCCGGAGACCTACATGCCGATCTGGGTGCGGGCGTGGAACGACGACGACCTCGCGCCGATGGCCGACACGCTGCGCAAGCTGTCGCTCGACGACACGATCCGGATGGTCCCGCAGCTGTGCAACACGCTGATCTTCGCCTCGTTCATGACCAAGCGCTCGCAGTGGTGGGACGGCGATGGTCCGATCCCCGATGAGGTGATCAACCGGATGGCGCGCGAGCTCGAGCTCGGGCGGTGGATGATGCGCGCCGCGCTGTACGGCGACGAGGCGGTCGTCGACCATCGCTTCGCCAAGGTCAAGGCGGCGTTCGAGCGCATCCCCGGCGTCGAGGTGTGGGGGACCAAGACCACGCCGGAGAACGCCAAGAACCTCGCGCATCCGGCCGAGCGGATTCAGGGCGGCGTGCCCGATCTGGAGATGAACGCGATGACCGGGTGGTACGGAGGCGCCGAGGGGTCGGGCGGGCACGTCGGCTTCTCCCCGGCGGCGCCGCTGACCGGCCGCGACGCGCTGACCATGCGCGATCTGATGCGCGGGCTGATCGAGGGCAAGGCCAAGCTCGACTACCTGGGCGCGCTGCTGATGGTCAACGCCCGCAGCTTCCTCCACATCACGATGGTCCTGTTCGACACCGCCAACGAGCAGCAGGTCCGCGGCGCGTATGAGACGTCCAAGCTGCTGGTCACCGAGGCCGCCAAGCACGGCTACGGCGAGTACCGGGCGCATCTGGACTTCATGGACCTGGCCGCCGAGCAGTACAGCTTCGGCGACCACGCGTACCGGCGCTTCACCGAGACGATCAAGGACGCGGTCGACCCGAACGGGATCCTCGCCCCCGGCAAGCAGGGGATCTGGCCGGCCTCGATGCGTAACGGGCGCCGCGGCTAGAGCTCGAGCTCGGCCAGGCCGGCCAGTCCGGTGCGGGCGGCCTGGTTGACATGGTGCTCGCACGCGGCCGCCATCGCGTCGGCGTCGCGGGCCTCGGCGGCGCGGACGATGTCGCGGATCTCCGACACCGTGCCGGCGCTCCGGCCCGACTGCGAGAGCGATGTGGCCCGCAGCAGCCGGACGCGCGCCCGCAGGGTGTCGAGCGTCTCGCGAATCGCCTGGTTCCCGGCGCCGGCGAGCAGCACTTCGTAGAAGTGGTCCTTGGCGGCCAGCATCTCGTGGATGTCGGCATCGCGGCGCTTGGCCAGCCGCTCGATCTCCCGGAACGCCTGGCGCAGCTGCTTGACCTCCTCATCGCTCGCGCGGCGGACGAACCGGCGGCAGGCCAGCGCCTCGAGGGCGGCCCGCACCTCGTACAGGTCGGCCGCCTCTTCGGCCGACGGAACGACCACGATCGCGCCCTTCTGCGGAATCGTCGTGACCAGGCCCTCGGCCGCGAGCTGGCGCAGCACCTCGCGGATCGTCGTGCGGGACACGCCGGTCTGCTCGATCAGCTCGCGCTCGATCAGACGCTGGCCGGGCTTGAGGCGAAAGTCGAGGATCGCCTGACGCAGCACCTCGAGCACCTGCTCGCGCAACGGCGCGGCGACCCGCCCGACCCGCAGCGAGAGATCGTCTGTCATCTCGTCCCCCTGCTTATTCGGAGCCTTGCCGTGGCCTCCTCGTCTATCACCAGACCCTCGGGATCCTCGTCGGGGTCCCCGACGACCACCACGCCGTAGTCGCGGGCCGCCCCGGCGACGGTCACGTAGCCGTCGCGCACGTCGATCAGGACCCGCTCGGGCTCGCGGGTGAACGGATCGCCCCACCCTCCCCCACCGCGGTTGATGTAGCGCATCACGGTGAGCGGCTCGGTGGGCCAGCTCGGCTGCCGGTAGGGATAGAGGAAGCGGCCGTTCGGGTCGGGCGCGTTAGTGTCGGGATTGAGCAGTCCGGCCAGGGGCGTCGCGTCGGCGTATGCGTCCTCGCCGGTCGGCGGGTTCGCGGGCGTCTCGCCGTCGGGCGGCCAGATCCACACGCCGCCGCCCAGCCCCTCGCCGCCGCCGTTCACCCCGAACCCCGCCGGTCGGCGGTAGTGCAGCGACATCAGGTTGTGGCTGGCCGCCTGGAGCCACAGCGAGTCGCGCAGGACGGCGGTTCCGCCGCGATTGAAGCCCGGGCCGGCGGAGTCCGGTACCGGCTCTTCCCGGAGGAGCACCGCGGGCACGTCTGACTCGATCGCCTCGACCGCGCCCACGATCCCGTTGGCCTGGTAGGACAGCATCCAGGTGTCGGCGTCCCCGTGCTCGGTCGCGCCGAACGGCCCAAGCTCGCCGCCGAGTTGCGCGGCCGACACCCACGGCATCCCGTTCGGGTGAACGCCGCTGGCGTTGTGGATGTCGGTGGTCCCGCGGTCGCCGGCCATCGCCGCCGAGCCGACCGCCTTGGCCAGCGCGCGCAGCAGCGCGCCGATCATCACCTGGCTCTGCTCGTAGTACAGGAACACCGCGCCATCGGGCGGCAGGGCGCTCACCACGGTGCCCTCGGGCAGGACGATGTCGATATGGCGCCAGGCCCCGCTCGAGAACGGCGTGCGCGGATCGAACAGGTACTTGAACGCGACGCCAACGGTCGTCTTGGCATCGAGCGCGGTGGCGTTGATGCAGGTCCGGGCCTGGCGCGAGGTGCCGCTGAAGTCGACCTCGGCGCGCCCGCCGCGCTTGGTGATCTTGACGTGGACGCGGTACTCCTCGGCGTCGTCGACCCCGTCGCAGTCGGCGGCGTCCTCGCCCTCCCACTCGCCGTCTTCGATCTGTGTGAGCGCCTCGGACATACGTTCCGCCGCGGCATCGCAGACGTAGGTGATCGCCCCCTGAACCGCGTCGAAGCCGTACCGGTCGAGCGTCTCCGACAGCAGCCGCTCTCCGAGCCTCAGTCCGGCGCAGATCGTCTGCATGTCCGGGAACAGGATCTCGCCGAAGCGGACGTTGTCGAAGATCAGGCTCCAGGTCTCGCGCACCGGCTGATCACCGCGGTACAGCGCGCGTGGCGAGACCACCAGGCCGGTCTCGTACACGTTGTGCTTGATCAGGCTGAAGCCGCCCGGGACCATCCCGCCCATGTCGAGCTGGTGGGCCTTGAGGTTGACGAAGCCCGCGAGGTGGTCCTGATTGAACACCGGCCGACAGAACAGGACGTCGTTGACATGCGTGCCGGTCCGGTACGGGTCGTTGGCCACGATCACGTCGCCCGGGCCGAGCCGCTCGGGGCCGTACTCGTTGATCGTGTTGCGGACCGAGTCGGTCATCGTGCCGGTGAACAGCACGATGCTGTTGCTCATCGCCGGCGTGGCGTAGTCGAGCGCCGGCGGACCGGTCAGGGTGGCCGCGAAGTCGTAGAAGTCGCGCAGGATCGGCGAGAACGCGGCGGTCAGCAGCCGGCCGCACACGTGCTCGACGATGTAGCGGAACCGATTGGCGAGCACGGTCGCGGTGAACCGGTCCGCGCCGTAGCGGCTCGCGAACTCCTCGGTGGAGAGGTCGCGGATCAACGCGCGACCTCGATCGAGATCTCACCCAGCCGGCCCATCTGTGCCCGCTGCCCGGCGTTCAGGAACGTCGTCGAGAGCCCCTCGCGGATGATCGCGGGGCCGTTCAGTTCCATGCCCGGCGCGAGGGTCTCGCGCTCGTACTCGGGAGCGTCGAACGGCTCGCTTTCCAGGTAATGCATCTGCCGCGTGCGGATCGGACGGGGATCGGCGGGCGGTGCTTTTCCGTCGGCCGGGGAGTAGCTCACCTTGTCGACCGGCACGACGAGCTGCACGCGGTAGGTGACCCCCTGAACCGGCACAACTGCGAACCGGTTGCCGTAGCGCCGCTCGTACTCCTCGTGGAAGCGCTCGATCATCTGCTGCACGGCGGCCTCGGTGATCGCCCCGTCCGGCACCTCGACCAGTGGCGTCTCCCAGCTCTGGCCGAGCAGCCGTCCGTCGAAGCTGCGCCTGAGGGTTACGCCGTCGCTGTCGGCCGGAACGCGACTGCGGAGCTTGTCCTCCATCGCCTTGAAGATCTCCTCGATCCGCGGCGCGGCGTCGGGCGTGAGCACCATGTACGCGCTCTGGCTGTCGTAGTAGACGAGGTCGGTGGCCAGCAGCCCGAGGGCCGAGAACAGCCCCGGGTGCGGCGGGATCACCACGCGCCTGACCTGTAGCTGTTCGAGCGCGGCCGGCAGCAGCATCGGTCCGGCCGCTCCATAGGCCAGGAGGGTGAAATCGCGGAGATCGACCCCGTGGCGGATGGCCACGTTCGTGACCTCCTCGGCGACGTTGTGCACGGCGATCCGGTATGCGTAGGCGACGCGATCGTGGAGCGACAGCGGAGTGTCGAGCGACTCGAACGCGGCCCGCGCCCGGTCGGCGTCGAGGCGCATCTCCCCGCCGGCGAAGCCGTCCGGGTCGAGGATGCCGATCAGCAGGCAGGCATCGGTGAGCGTCGGCGCGGTCCCGCCTCGTCCATAGCAGGCCGGCCCGGGATCGGCTCCGGCGCTGGCCGGGCCGACCAGGACATCGCCGGCCGGCGAGATCGAGACGATGCTGCCGCCGCCGGCGCCGACGCTCGAGATCTCCGTCGAGAGCGCGTTGATGATCAGATCGTCCTCGAGCGAGAACGTGTCGTTGACGAACGGCCGCCCGTCCTGCACGAGCGAGACGTCGGTGGAGGTGCCGCCGACGTCGCAGCAGATCAGGTTGCCTTCGCCGATCGCCTCGCCCAGCCGGGCGCCGGACGTCGTCCCCGCCGCCGGGCCGGCGACCACGATCCGGAACGGCTGCTCGAGCGCGTCGCGCCACGGGATCAGCGTCGCCGCGCAGTCGGCGAAGTTCAGCTCGCCGGTGAACCCGAGCTCGGAGAGCTGCTCGTCCAGCTCGCCCGCGTAGCCGCTGAACATCAGCTTCATCATCACGTCGATCACGGTCGTCGACGCGCGCGCGTACTCCTTGGCCAGCGGCGAGGTCTCGGCCGAGATCGACACCGGTACGTCGGCCCCCAGGACCTCGAGGGTCAGCTCGCGCAGGCGCTCCTCGTGGCTGCGGTTGACGTAGGAGTTGAGCAGGCAGATCGCCACGCCCTGCACTTCGCAGCGCTTCAGGACGCTCAGCTGCCGCCGGGCGTGAACCTCGTCTAGCTCGCGCATCACGCGGCCGTCCGCGAGGATCCGCTCGGCCACGCCGCGGCGCAGGTAGCGCGGGATCAGCGGCCGCGCCGCGTCGCCGAACGGCCGGCGCCAGCTCGCGTCGGTCTGCGCGTCGAGCGGTCGCCACAGCCGGCCCTTGACCAGGATGTCCCGGAAGCCCTCGGTGGTCAGGAACGCCACCTTGGGCAGGCGGCGGGTGATCACCGCGTTCAGGCCGGCCGTGCTCGCGTGGTTGAACACCGCGCTGCCCTCCACGCCGAGCCGGCGGCTGCCCTCGATCACCGGCCCCGCCGGGTTCGCCGGCTCACTCGGGACCTTGGTGACCGTGATCCGTCCGTCCCGGACAGCGACCACATCGGTGAACGTGCCGCCGATGTCGACGCCGAGCATGGGGTTAGATCTCCAGGCCGAGCGGTGTGTAGGACCCGAACGGCGGAGCCGGTGTTCGGCTCAGGGAATGCAGGCAGCTCTGGCACTTGCGTACGTCGAACCAGCCGCCCTCGCTGAGCACGCGATAATCGGCGAGCTCCGAGCTTCCACATTCGGGGCACTTGCCGTCGGCTGGCTGCCGCGCGGCGACGAGATGGGGCTCCTGGGGTCGCGGGAATGAATGCACGGGGCCTCGGGCGGATTGTATGACGATCAGGCGATAGGATGCGAGCTCGATGCCGCGACTCGATCTCACCCCTCAGGAGATGATCGATCGGGCCACCGAACTGCGTCCGCTGCTCCGCGAGCAGTCAGCCGAGACCGAGCAGCGCACCGTGCCGTCGGAGGAGATCCACCAGGCCTGCGTGGACGCCGGGTTCTACCGGCTCTACATCCCGCGGCGCTATGGGGGCTACGAGTTCGGAGCGCCGACGTTCATGCGCGTGGTCCAGGAACTGTGCCGCGGTGACATCTCCGCGGGCTGGTGCGTCGCCCTGGCCGCCGCCCACGCGCTCCAGGTCGCCTCGTGGTGGCCCGAGCAGGCGCAGGACGAGATCTTCGGCGACGGTGACTTCCGGTGTGCCGCGGTGGCCGCCCCGATCGGTCCCGCAGTTCGGAGCGCCGACGGATGGGAGCTGAAGGGCAAGGTCGGCTACTGCTCGGGGATCCCGATCTCGACGCACTACATGGGCCAGGCGCTGATCGCCGGCGAGGACGGCAAGCCGACGGACCGTATGCTCCTGTTCGTCGCGCCCCGCAGCGAGTTCACGA
>DATFDC010000298.1:0-3837 GCA_035252415.1 Solirubrobacteraceae bacterium | reverse complement strand
CGTGTTGGCTCGTGACCGAGCCTTGGCAAAGTGGATCGGGAGCCGCTCGGGCGCGTACCGGTTCAAAGCCCGCATACCGGCGCGTGCGCCGGAACGCAGAGCGGCGAAGCGTCCGCTGCCTCGAACTGTTCGATGAAGGCTCGGGGCGGCCGCGATAACGAGCCGGTCGGGTCCGTCGAAGCCACCATGTGACTGGTGGCCACAGTGACCCGGATGGAGCGGCCCGGTGAGTCGGAAGACGTGGATCGCGCGGGTCGGGGAGAGCACCAGCCTGGCCGCAGGGTCGCTCCGGGTCCAGTCGACCTGCCGCGACTGCACGAGCTCTGTGGTGAAGAAGATGCGGCTGGCAGTGGTGACCACGTACTGGTAATGCCCCCGGTTCAGCGCGGTGCGCCAGGCCCGACAGCTGGTGATGGGCCGGAACGAGCCGTGGGGACCGCGCCGGCCCATGTACGCAACGTGATTGGAGTCGTCGACACCCCAGAGGGGATAGCCGAAATACCAGCCGAGGGTGCCGGCGAGCGCGATTCGCGCGTGGTGCAGGCGCCGAGCCCAACGCCACACCTGGGAGATCCCGGACGGCCCGAAGTTGTCGGTATATCGGTGCCCAAGGTAGTACGCGGTACCCGAGGCGCCCGCCGCGACGCCGGCCAGCACGAGGGAGACAGCCAGCGTTGCGGCGATGGCGCGGGCAAGCGGCCGCTGGAGCGCGATCAGGAACCGCGGTCCGAGCACGACGATGGCCGCCGCCACGAAGACCACGATCGCGGCACCGGCGACTTCTTCGGTGCTGTAGTGCCGTGGCCAAGGGCGCCGAAGGGCCACCGTGACCACGAAGAGCGTCACGAGTCCGGCGCTCGTCGCAAAGCGACCAACCCGGCTCCTGAGCGGTAGGGCCAGCGGCGTGACCACCAGTGCTGACGTCAGCGCCGAAGCCCCGTAACGCATGTTGAGCCTCAAGCAATAGGGATGTCCCCATGGCCCGCACGCCGAGAGCGGAGTCAACGGGTAGGTTACGAGAGAGGCCAAGGCGATCAGCGCCGCGGCAATGATGACTCGGTCCCGCCTGGGGAAGAGACATGCGAGGGGACCGATCGCGGCGGTGGCGACCAACGCCGGCCACCACGACCCCAGGTTGAGCTTCAACGCCGGGATCAGCCAGTCGCGGAGAATCCGGGGATACGTGACGTAATCGGCCAGGGAGTAGTTGTTGCCGTGCTGCAGCGGCGGCGGACGCGGTGTCGGCAATACCCCGAAGCTGAACCACGGGAGCGGGTTCCCGACCGCGATGAGATTCCGCGCATACCAGTACCCACCGGCGAGCAGCAGTCCGCCGATCCACCATCCGCCCGCGCTCCGACGCCATCCCTTGGGAGTGAACGCGATCGCCACGAGAGTGAGCGCCCCCACCGGACCGAGCAGGTTCAGCTTCACCGACAGGGCCAGCCCGGCCGCCACGGCGGCAGTGATGCTGCCGGCGCGGTGCGCCCGTCTGTCGGTCGTGAGCGTGTCGGCCGTGCGCATCCACAGGGCCAAGGCGGCCGTGACAAGGAAGACGCCAAGGAGATCGCTGTCGGCCGTTCCGGCGTTACTGCCGACCATCATCGGCGTCGCCATGACGAGCGCCGCAGCCAGCATCGACGTGCCACCGACCCTGCGCAGAGAACCGATACACCAGGCGGCAAGCAACGTGAATCCAAGCCATATGACGTTGATCGCCGGCGAGAGCACGTCGTCGCCCATCAGGACGATGCCCAGCGCGTGGAACAGCTCTGAGGTGGCAGGGTACAGACCCGTCAGGTAGTCGAAATCCGTGTAGGGGATCGCCCCGGTCCGACCGGTCTGGGCATAGAACGCGGCGTGCGGCAGGTGGTAGCCGATCGAGTCCGCGCCGGTGATCCCGTGCTCGAACGACTGGAAACTTCGTCGCATCCACAGGACCAAGACGACGACCACACCCGCCATCGCTACGACGATGACGGCGCCATCCGCGACGCCAACTCGCCGCCTGGCGGCGCGCGGGTGGAGGGCCCGCCGACCGGAGCGCGACATGACGCCAAGGCGAAGTCCCGATCCGACCGCGATCGAAGCCACGACAATCGGTATCAGCCTGAACAATCCGACGGTCCCGAGGACCTCCATGATCCCCACCAGCAGCGCGCACCCGGCGACGATCTCGGCCAGGCAGGCGTCGGCGCCGCTGAGCTGCGGGAGGAAGTGCCGGCGTGCGGCGGCCGCGCCGACACCCAGCGAGCCCAGCACGCACAGCAGCGCAGCCACCCCGATCAGATAGCGACCGAGGCTCATCCCCCAAACCAGGACGACGCAGCGTCACCAACAGCCGCGCAACCCGACCGGCAGGCCGGGCGGCGCCGAGTCATGCCGGCGGCACGTAGCTGAAGGTGGCCGGCTGCGATCCGGCCGGCGTGGTGACGGCCTCGACGGTCCGTCCGCGCGGCGGATCGCCGCTGGACAGCCTGTCCACGACTGTCGGGTCGCGGGATCCGACGGCGAGGAATGCGGTCCCGAAGAAGAGCTCGGTCCAGGCGACGTCGATCAGCGCTTCCCGCATGGCCGCGCGGATCACGTCCCACGGACGACGCATGATCCACTCGTCCACCGAGGCGAAGGGGTGAACGATTGCGGTTCCGAGCTGAGCGAGCCAGCGCGGCGCGTTATCGGGGACCTTGAGGTCGAGCACCGCCCAGCGTCCACCTTCGGCGAGGGCGGCGGCGCCGTGGGCGATGACCTCTCCGCACTCGGGCACCTGAGACAGCGCGTAGGTGCACAGGATGGCGTCGACCTCGGTTGGGAAGCTGAAGTCGGCCGCGTCGGCCTGCACGAGGCTGATGTTGCTCCAGCCGTTCGCCGCTATCCGATCCTCGGCCTGGGCGAGCATCGCGTCGGTGAGATCCACGCCGAGAATCCGGCCGCCGGGACCGATCACCTCCTCGATCAGCGGGAAGTTCAGACCGGTGCCGCACGCGATGTCGACCACGCTGTCATGTGGGCGAAGACCCAGCGCTTGGATCGCCCGGAGGCGTTGTGCCTGCTGGGGGTAGCCCGGCGCGGGGTAGAACCTGGAGGTGACGTCGTAGTGCTTCGCCTTCTTGCGGTACGTCTCGACGAGGTGCTCTCGGGTGCGGTCCATCTGGCTCACGATGCCGCTCCGGACTCGATCGCGGCCTTGATCAACGCCATCTCGAGATCGCTCACGCGCTGGATCCTGCCTTTGAGGATGCGGCGAGGGATCGCCCGCATGACGCCCTCGAGGTCGACCTCGATCCACATCTGGGCCTCGGTCGTCCTCTCGGCCATCGGCTCGAGCTCCATTCCCCATCGCGCGGCCGAGGTGCCCATCGGTCCGGCGAACGCCACGGAGCGGGGCGCCACGACGGCGGTCACCTCCTGGCTCCGGCCGCGACTCGACCCGAGAATGCCCTTTGCGCGCTGGTCGACGCGCGTGCCGGGCCGAAGCGGGGCGTCTCCACGAAGCCGACATTCGAGAACCGTCGGCGCCCACTCCGGCCAGCGCTCGACGTCACAGAGGTACGCCCACACCTCGCGAACGCTTCCGGCGATCGTTATGCGGCTCTCGGTCCTGATCGCCACTCCACATGCGTTACGGCCGCGACCCCCGACCGGATCTGTCCGGACGCCCGGTCGGCGCGGCCCTTCGGCGCGATCCGGAGCGGTGAGCGCGGCACGAGGCGTGGCCCACAGGCGGTTACCCATCCGCGCCTCCTTCTGTCCGAAAGCGAGGTGCCTGCCCGTCCGAGACTCCGACCGCCGACGGGGGAGCCGCCCAGCAACAAGGATCCCCGCGCCCGGGAGGCT
>DATFDC010000297.1:0-21413 GCA_035252415.1 Solirubrobacteraceae bacterium | reverse complement strand
CATGGGCTCGCGGGGACGGGGCAACGTTCGGTCTCTGGTTCTCGGCAGCGTGAGTCACCAGGTCCTCAACGCGGCCCCCGCCGCGGTGCTGATCGTGCATGCGGCAGTTGGCGACGAACCCGACAGGGAGCCGGAGAGCTCGCCGCAGGCAACCTGACCGTCGCGAGCGTTGCTTCGACCACGCCCGAAGTAGGCGGACCCTGAATCTAGCCCGACGCCGGCCCCCACCCTCGCCTCAGGGTTTTCGATCCTTTGTGCCGAGATTGGGAGGGTGACGCGGTTCCGCTTGACCGTCCAGGTCGGCCTGCTGTTGTGCCTGACCGGGTGCGCAAGCGCCGGGGCCTCGACTGCCACACAACCCTCCCCCGAGCCCTCAACCGCCAGCCCCGGCAGGCACGGTGCAGCCGGCTTCACCGGGCTGTGTCTCTCGGTGCGGATCACGAAGAAGAACTCACGCAGCAACGGCGGGACCGGACCGCGACCCAAGAGATCATGCGTGGCTGCAGACGAGGACGCCGTGTTACGGCTGATTGCCCAGCTTCACCAAGCGGTCCACGGCCGCGGAACGATCTGCGCCCTGCTCACTGACGAGTACCGGCAAAACGCCGAACGGTGGGCGCACCAGAGCAGATCGACCTGCGATCGAGCCCTGGTCAGCAACACGGGTAGCCCCCCATACACCAGACAGCAACTCAGCCACCCAGCCGCACGCATCATCTTCTTCTACAGCTACCGCGGCACGGAAGCTTTCGTCACGCTATGGCGGCCGTCGCAGGGCGCCAGCCGCGCGAGCTCACCGCATAACCCAATAAATGTCGCCATAGCCCGCGACGCGGGCGGCACGTGGCAGATCAGCCAGATCGGCTACGAGTTCTGAGCCCAAGATTCCGCTGGCTCCAGGTCCAGCCGGAGAGAACGACTCTTGTCCCTGGGCCGAGCATCCATCGGCTCCACGCAGCCGGAGGTGGCGTTTCGCGTTACGACGGTAAGGCGACGGGACATCGAGTCCGCGGATCCGCATCTACGCGAAAGCAAAAACCCCGCCTGAGCGGGGCCTTCGCATCGGGGAGACAGGATTTGAACCTGCGACCGCCCGGCCCCCAGCCGGGTGCGCTACCAGACTGCGCTACTCCCCGTGATGTGGGTCGATTCTACGCCGAACCTCAGAGCGGGCGACGGGGGTCGAACCCGTTCCTAGAGCTTGGAAGGCTCCCGTGCAACCGTTAACACCTCGCCCGCAGGGTCGGCCAGTTGGTAGCCGGGGTCCCTGTCAGGCGACCGGTCGGCGCTCCTCGGTCGGCACCTGGCCGTCCCTGGCGAGGTCAGCCGGCGGCCACGGCCCGAACCAGTTGTCGAGTGCGCCGTCGAGCGTGACAACGCTCCCGGATAGGGCTCTCCCCAGCGGCGACGCCAGGAGGGCAACCAGCCAGCCGTACTCCTCGAGCGCGCCGAGGCGCTGAAGCGGGACCGTGGCCGCGGCGGTGCGCCATAGCTCGGCGGGGTACTTGCGGAGCGACTCGGTATCGAAACGACCGAGCGCCACCGCCACCAAGGTGATCCCGTCTGGCCCATAGGCGGCGGCGAGATCCCTCGTGATCGCCTCAACCGCCGCCCGGGCGGCGCCGGTGTGCGCCATCGCCGGCATGCCGTGGTGTGGCGACACGGTCACGTTGACGATCGTGCCCGCGCCCGCAGCGCGCATAGCGAGCTCATACGCTGCTTTGCACATCGCGAGCGTCCCGTCCACGTTCAGCCGTTGGACGGCGCGCCAGCCCTTGGTCGCGAGGCCCTCGGCCGGGACCATGTACTGGCCGCCGGCATTGTTGAGCGCGAAATCCAGCCGCCCGAGGCGTTCGAGCGCCGTGGCCACGATCTGCTCGGCGCCGGCGTGCTCGCGGATGTCGCCGGCGACCCACGAGCAACGCTCCCCCAGTTCGTCCGCCGTGGCCTCGAGCACCTCGGCCCGCCGGCCGGCGATCACGACCTGCGCGCCGCAGCGCACGAGCTCGGCCGCCGCCGCCTTGCCCAGGTTGGTCCCGCCGCCGGTGACGATCGCGGCGCGCCCCTCCAGCGCGCCGTCCGCGAAGACGCGCGAGGCCTCCACGGCTACTCTCCGAGCACCTTGATCACGAGCCGCTTGGGACGCCGGCCGTCGAACTCGCAGTAGAAGATCTGCTGCCACGGACCAAGGTCGAGCTCGCCATCGGTCACCGGCACGATCACCTGGTGGTGGACAAGCAGGTTCTTCAGGTGCGCATCGCCGTTGTCCTCGCCTCCGCGATGGTGGCGATAGTCGCCCGGATCGGGCAGCATCTCCCGCGCGACCTCATTGGCCGGCTCATGCCAGCTCGGGGGCGCCACCTTGTCCAGCCATTCGAGCGTGTCGGCCTGCAGGCCCGGCTCGTCGTCGTTGATCCACACCGCCGCCGTGATGTGCATCGCGCACACCAGCGCCATTCCCTCGGCGATGCCGGCGTCCCGCACGGCCGCCGCCACGTCCTCGGTGATGCGGATGAATTCGCGGCGGTGCTCTGTGTTGAAGGTCCGATAGACCGTGTGGGACTTCAAGCAGGGGAGCCGGGATTCGAACCCGGGTTCATGGTTTTGGAGACCATGCGAATGACCGCTATCTCACTCCCCTGGGGTGCCGCGATGGTAGCGATCGGCCGGCCAATCCGTCCGAACTGGATGCGAACGCATGTTCGCACATGGCGTACGACATCGCAAGCTACCGAGCAGTCATGGCACTCCTTCAGACGGGGCTGAGCGACTACAAGATCGCCCAGCGAACTGGGGTGAAACGCGGGACCGTCCGCAACTGGCGACTCGCCGGCCACCCACCGTCGAGTGTTGAGCGGCGCGCGCTTGCGGAGTCGTGGCAGGTTCCGGACGCCGCGGCCTACTGCTACCTGCTCGGGATCTATCTCGGGGACGGGACCGTCAACGTACAGAGGGGCGTCTGGGTTCAAGTCGTCAACGATCGCCGCTATCCCGGCATTTCGAACGAGATCCTCGCCGCGATGGCTACGACGTTTCCGAGACGCGTTCCACGCGTTCACCCATCTTCAGTTGGAGAGTCGGTCGTCCTCTGCATCACTCATCCCGCCGTGCTCAGAGCCTTTCCACAACATGGAGCCGGGAGAAAACACCTCCGCTCCATCGTGCTCACCGACTGGCAACTCGAGCTCACCCACGCCCATCCCGGCTGCCTGCTCCGGGGGCTCATCCATTCCGACGGATGTCGCGTTGTGAACCGCTTTCGAACCCAGCTTCCCGGTGGCCGCGTCGCTGACTACTCCTATGTCCGCTATTTCTTCACGAACCATTCGGCCGACATCCGGCGGATTTTCATCGAGCACTGCGACCTGCTCGGTATCCGCGTGACGCAGTCGAACGCCCGGAACCTCTCCGTATCGCACCGGGACAGCGTCGCGATCCTTGAGCGGATCGTTGGGCCCAAGACCTAGCGACGACATGCGGGCGGAGGGAGTCGAACCCCCACGAGCTAAGCCCACCGGCACCTAAAGCCGGCGTGTCTACCATTCCACCACGCCCGCGAAGAACGGCGCAGTCGATTCTAGGTCTTGGTGGGGCGCGGCGGACCGAGGTCTCGATGCGGCGGCGCGGCGGCGCCGGAACCTTCGCACGTACGAATGGCAATTTGTAAGGTGCCGGCATGGCCGAACACCGGACCGTGACGCCGGGCTATGCGGTCGTGTTCCCGAACCGCGAGAAGGCGACGAGCAAGATGATGAAGGCGCTGGTGGCGCTGATCCTGCTCGCCTCGGTGGCGCTGCTCCTGATCGTGACGATCGGGGGGTGGTCGCAGCTCGAGGGGATGAAGCCGATCAACTTCTTCATGTGCGTCGTGTACCTGATCATCGCGTTCTACATCTTCGTCAGGTGGGCGCGGGGCATGCTGCCGATCGCAGCCGGTTTGGCCATCCTGCTACTGATGATCGCGATCGTGGCCGGCCTCGGACTGTCGGGCACGAGCTGGTTCGATCGCAGCCACGCCGGGTTTGCCCATGCCAAGTCGCTGCTCGGTGGCCAGGGCCTGAGCGCCAATACGATCGGCACGATTATCCTGCTGCTCATCCCGGTCCAGGTCCTCCTGATCCTGGTCGCCCTGCGGGCGTTCGCGCAGGGCTGGAACGTGGAGCAGGAGGTCCCGATCGAAGAGGCCCGCAAGCGCGGCTACAACCCGCCGGATTCGCGCGCGGGCGAGCCTGCGACCGCTTGACCCGGCCGAGAGCGCGGTTAGCACCGCCGTACCGCACCTAACGCCACACCCGACGAGCCGGTCGCGCCGAGAGTGCGGTTGCTCCGGGTCCAGCGGCGGCCACCAAAGCAGGACTCGACCGCGGGACACGCAGTCCCCGGATTGCCCTAGTGCGGCGGGTGGGACTCGAACCCACACGTCCCGAAGGACAGTGCCTTTTGAGGGCACCGCGTCAGCCGATTGCGCCACCGCCGCGCTGGCCGGGAGTTTAGTGTCGCCGCCCGGCCGACCATCGGTGGAGGCAGGTCGCAGCCGTTCAGTCGCCGAACTCGCTGCGCAGACGACCGGGGGTCAGCGCGTCGATGTAGTACTGGGGGAAGTGATCGGCAAGCGAGGCGCGAAAGCGGATGCGCCGAGTTATGGTCAGGCTCTTGGTCACCACCGCGAGGGGCGCGGTGGCTACCTGGAGGATGCTGCGGATCTGCTTACGAGGCTGGCTGGGCCGCCATTGGCCGCCTGGGCCTGCCGGCGTGTAGCGGCACTCGCGGCCGAAGTGCTGAAAGCGGCCCGACGCCCGAGGTGGAACCTGCGGGACTACGTCGTTGGCGTAGACGAAGCGGATCACTCGCTTGCCCAGCAATCGGTCCCGGTCGCAGGCCTCGGCGAAGGCGGGGTCGCCGACCATCGGCGAGCCATAGGTGTACACGGCCCGCAGCCGGTCGCGAATCGCGTCATACGTCCCCGACTGGATCCCGCCGTAGCTGCCCGGCTCGGCAATGAGCAGGGCGGCGAACAATGCGGCACTCGCCCCACCGAGGCTGTGGCCGGTGACGTAGAGGGCCTCCAGCCCATGCGTCGGCGGCTTGTCCTCGGAATTGTCGGACGGGTCGAGGATCGACCTGCCGGCGATCGCATCCTCGAGCAGCTTGACGATCTTGAAGCGGGTCGAGCGGACGTTGCGGTAGAAGCCTCCGTGCACCTCGCCGGATCCTGCTCCGGCCGGAGCCGGCACTCGGACCTTCACGGGCTCGACCTGAAAGTCGGTCACCCAGGTGATCAGGCTGGTCGGCGGCGTCCCGCGGTAGCACAGAATGGCGACCCGGCCATCGTCGCTCTGGATCAGATACGCCGTGGAGGTGAGAAACAGCGCGTCGACGTACTCGGAGACCATCCGGCAGCGATTCCTGGTCAGACCGAGGCGGTCCATGATCGCTGCCACCGTGTGGGCACCACCGTACGCATACGAGGAACACACGGCCAGGACGAACGCGATATCGGGATCGGGCACGATTCCGCTGGACAAAAGACGCGCCGACAGATCGCTGTAGACCGGATTCGACAGTCCGGCCCCGATCGCCGATTCGTCTCGCATCGCCGAAGAACCCTATCCCGGCCCAGACCCGCGGTCACGACCTCGAGCGTCGCCTGCGTCAACTCGCCACGAACGCGGCCTTCAGCCGACGATCAGGGCGAGCAGATCGTCGATCAGCGACGCCGGCGCCGCCGCCGTACCCGCGGGTTCGCCGTCGGCCGCGGCGAGATCGCGCACCTCCAGCCCCGCCCGTGAGGCGATCAGGCTGCCGGCGGCGACGTCCCACGGGTTCAGCCCGCGCTCGTAGTAGGCGTCGAGGCGGCCATAGGCGCACCAGCACAGGTCGAGTGCGGCCGCTCCGACCCGGCGTATGTCGCGCACCCGCGGCAGCAGCCGCATGAGCACATCGGCCTGGCGGGCGCGGACGTTCGCGTCATAGTTGAACCCGGTGCCGACCATGGCCATGTCGAGCGACTCGGCCCGCCTGACCGGCTCGAACGGCTCGCCGTTGAGGGTCGGCCGGCTGGAGCGGGTCGCCTCGAAGCACTCGTCACGGCTCGGGTCGAGGACGACCCCGGCGATCGTGCCGGCGGGGTCCTCGCAGGCGATGCTGACCGCGTAGGCGGGGATGCGGAGCAGATAGTTGATCGTTCCGTCGAGCGGATCGACCACCCAGCGAACGTCGCCGCCCTCCGACTCGCCCCCCTCCTCGGCCAGGATCGAGTCACCGGGCCGGCGCTTGGCCAGGACGGACCGGATTGCCGACTCCGCGGCGAGATCGGCGTCGGACACGAGATCGGTCGGGGTGCTCTTGGACCGCACGCCGCTGGCGCGTCCGCCGAACCGCTGGCGCAGTTCCGCCGCGGCGGCCTCGGCGGCGTCGCGGGCGACGGCGAGCAGCTGCCGTTCCTCGTCGGGGCTCATCCTCTTCGGTTTCTACCGGATCACCTGGCGAGGGAACCGCGCGGCCCCCCGGCAGCCCTCCTGGCCAACCGACAGGGCATCAACCGGCGGCTGCGATCATCCGCCCCGATGCGACCGCTCGAGACGACCGCGATGCTGGCGGCCTTCGAGCGGCGCGGCCCCGGCACCGACTCCGAGCGACGCGCGGCGCGCCGGCTGGCCCGGGAGCTCACAGCTGCGGGCCACAAGGCCACGACCGAGACGTTCTGGTGCCGGCCGAACTGGGCGCTCGCGCACGCCTGGCACGTAGCCCTGGCCCTCGCGGGCAGCCTCCTCTCGGTGAGCCAGCCGACCGTCGGTGCGGCCCTCCTCGGAGCGGCTCTGATCTCGGTGCTGGCCGACGGGCTCACCGGTATCTCCCCCGGCCGGCAGCTCACCCCCGAGCGGGCCAGCCAGAACGTCGTGGCACAAACGTCGGGCGAGAACAACAAATCAACCACGCTGATCATCACCGCCAACTACGACGCCGGCCGGACCGCGCTGGTCTACCGCGACGCGCTCCGCCGGCCCGCGGCCCGCCTGAGAAACGCGCTCGGGCCGCTGGCCCTCGGATGGCTCGCCTGGCTGTCGCTGACGATGATCTGGGCGCTGGCCGTGGCGGTCGTCCGCGCGACCCAGGATCACCCGCCACATTCGCTCGGCGCGATCCAGCTGCCGCCCACGGTGGCGCTGGTGCTGGCGCTCGCCCTCCTGCTCGAGGCCGCGGCCGCCACCTACGGTCCGGCCGCCAACGACAACGCCACCGGTGCCGCCGTGGCGATCGCGCTGGCCAACGCGCTCAAGGCCGGAGCACCGCGCAACCTGACCGTCGAACTGGTGCTCCAGGGCGCCGGCGAGGGACACGAGGCCGGGCTCAAGCGCTACCTGCGCACCCACCAGCCGGAGCGCGACAGCACGGTCGTTCTCGGACTCGCGCCCTGCGGGGCCGGTCACGTCACGCACTGGCTGAGCGACGGGCGGCTGATCCCGCTGCGCTACTCACGCACGCTCCGTGAGCTCTGCGACGACCTCGAGCCCGGCCACCGGGGCCGCGGGGCAACGCCCGCGCTCCCGGCCCGGGCCAAGGGACTCGCGGCAATCGCAATCGGATGCCTCGACACACGCGCCCAAGCGCCCCGATCGCATCAACCCACCGACCTCGCACCGGCAATCGATGACCCCGCACTCGACCAGACGATCGAGTTCGCGCTCCGACTGGTCGACGCAATCGATGCGTCGCTGGCGCCCGCCGAGGCGCCGGCTACACCGGCGTGACCGGGTTTCGCTTCTCCGGCCACTCCCGATTCTTACCGGCGGACAGACCGAACCGGCGGATCAGCTCTCCACGCAGGTCCTCGGGCTGGATGACCGCGTCGATGACCAGCTCGGAGGCCAGGTGCAGGATGTCGATGTCCTCGGCGTACTCGCGCCGGAGCTCCTCGGTCCGCGCCGCCCGCTCAGCCTCGTCCTCGATCGCCTGGAGCTGGTTGTAGTACACCGCGTTGATCGCGGCCGACGGCCCCATCACGGCAATCGACGCGGTCGGCAGGGCCAGACAGCAGTCCGGATCGAAGGCGGGTCCGGCCATCGCGTACAGGCCGGCGCCATAGGCCTTGCGCACGATCACCGAGATCTTCGGGACGTTGGCCTCGGACACCGCGCTGATCATCTTCGCCCCGTGACGGATGATCCCCTCGCGTTCGACCGCCGTCCCGATCATGAAGCCCGGGACGTCAGCCAGGAACAGCAGCGGGATGTTGAACGCGTTGCAGGTCCAGATGAAGCGAGCGGCCTTGTCTGACGAGTCGACGAACAGCACCCCGCCTTTGACCTTCGGCTGATTCGCGACCACCCCCACGACTCGCCCGTCGAGCCGCGCGTAGCCGACGATCACCTCGCGCGCCCACCGAGCGTGCACCTCCAAGAGCGAATCCGCATCGACCACGCAATCGAGCAACAAGCGCATGTCAAACGGCTTGTTCTCATCCGCGGGGATCAGCGAGCGAATCGACTCAGAATCACCAGAGGGCGCGGCGGGCGGCGCCGCCGGCGGCTCACCGGCAAAAGACGAAGGGAAGTAGCTCAAATACCTGCGAGCGAAATCGATCCCCTCCTCATCGGACCCCACGAGCGCGTGCCCGACCCCACTTCGCGACGTGTGCATCCGCGCCCCGCCCATCTCCTCGAGCGTCACCTTCTCGCCGATCACCATCTCGGCCATGCGGGGCGACCCGAGGTACATCGAGGCGTTGCCATCCCGCATGATCACGATGTCGCAGAAGGCCGGGATGTACGCCCCGCCGGCCGCGCTCGGACCGAACAGCACGCACACCTGCGGCACGACGCCGGACAGCCGGACCTGGTTGAAGAAGATCCGTCCCGCGCCCCGCCGCCCGGGGAACATCTGCACTTGCTGGTTGATCCGAGCACCCGCCGAATCGACTAGGTAGACGAGCGGCACGCGCAACCCCAGTGCCCGCTCCTGGATCCGCACGATCTTCTCGACCGTGCGCGGCGCCCACGACCCCGCCTTGACCGTCGGATCATTGGCCATCACCGCCACCGGCGCCCCGGAGACAGTGCCCAGGCCCGTGATCACGCCTTCGGCGCCGAGGCCGTCCTCGTCCCAGCCGGCCAGCAGTCCCTCCTCCACGAACGAGTCGGGATCGAGCAGCCGGGCCACGCGCTCGCGGACCGGCAGCTTCCCTTGCGAAACCGCCTTCTCGCGGTGGCGTTCCGGGCCGCCGTCCAAGGCCCGGCCGACCGCCACCGACAGAGGATCGTCCCGCCCCACCTCGGTCACGAGGGCTGCCACTCCACCGGCCCGGCCAACAACACGTGGCTTCCCAGCGGCCGGCCTAACACCGCCTGGACCGAGCGCGAGGCGTCGAGCAGCAACCCGAGATCCACGCCGGTGGTTATCCCCATCTCGTGCAGCATCGACACGAGGTCCTCGGTGGCGATGTTGCCGGTGGCGCCGGCCGGCACAGGGCACCCGCCCAGCTCGCCGAAGCTCGACTCGAAGCTGTCCACCCCAACCTCCAAAGCCGCCAGCACGTTGGCCAGCCCCTGACCGCGCGTGTTGTGGAAGTGCGCGGTCAACTCGACCCCGGGCAGACGCTCGCGAGCCAGACCGAAAAACGAACGCACCTGCACCGGATTCGCCATCCCGGTCGTGTCGCCAAATCCAACCTCGACCGCCCCCGCCTCGACCAAATCAAAAGCAACATCGAGCACCCGATCAACCGGCACGTGCCCCTCGTACGGACACCCGAACGACGTCGAGATCACGGCCTCGCAGCGCAGCCCCTCGGACAACGCCCGGGCGAACGTTCGGCGCAAGCCGTCAAGCGACTCCGCCACCGAGCGCCCGACGTTCCGACGATTGTGCGTCTCGGACGCGGACAAGAACCCGTTGATCTCCTGAAACCGCTCGCGCAGCGGCAGCGCCCGCTCCAGCCCGCGCTCATTCGGGATCAAAACACTGACCGAGACCTCCGACGGCAGCGACACCGCCGCTAACACCTCCGACGCGTCCGCCAACTGCGGGATCACATCCGGCCGAACGAAGCTCGTGACCTCGATCCGCCGCAAACCACAGGCGCCGAGCATCTCGACCAGGCGTACCTTGTCCGCGGTCGGGACCACCTCGGGCTCGTTCTGAAAGCCGTCTCGGGGTCCGACTTCGCGAATCCGAACAGATCCAGGCAACTGGCTCATCGAGTCCCGATTCTATGAACGCGCTAGGGTGCGCCGCCGATGAGCGGCTCACTGGAAGTGGGAATGGAGGCCACGCACGACTTCGAGGTCGACGGACGACTGCTCACCGACGTGGGCGGCACGCTCGGCACAGAGGTCCTCTCGACGCCCGGAATGATCGCGATGATGGAGCGCACTTCCGCGATGCTCGTCTACCCAGTCCTCGGAGACGGAAAGGCGACGGTCGGCTTCGAGGTGAACGTCAGGCACGTCGGAGCCGCGCGGAAAGGCGAGCGCTGCCACGTGCATTCGCGACTCGAGGAGATCGTGGACGGGCGCAAGCTCCGCTTCAAGGTAGAAGTCACCACGGCCGGAGACGGGCGAACGATCGGGGTCGGTCGGCACGAGCGCCGGGTGATCGACGCCCCCGGCAAAAAAGAATGACCGAGCCGGTCACCATCGTCGGCGCCACCGGCGCACTCGGGTTCGGGCTGGCCCTCCGGCTCGGCAAGGCCGGCGTGCCGATCATCATCGGGTCGCGCGACGAGCAGCGCGCGCAAGAGGCGGCAAAGCGCGCTTCAGATGTGATCCCCGAATGCACGGGGCGACACAACGCCGACGCGGTCGAGGGCGCGAAGATCGTGATCCTCAGCGTGCCGTTCCGCAACCAGTCGGAGACCCTCACCAACCTCAAGCACGTCCTCACGCCAGATCACCTGCTGGTCGACGCGACCGTGCCCCTGGCTGCCGCGGTCAGCGGCAAGGCGACCCGGACGCTCGGGGTCTGGCAGGGCTCAGCCGCCCAGCAGGCCCAGGAGATGGCACCCGAGGGAGTCCGGGTTGTGTCGGCGTTTCACACGGTCAGCGCCGCGCTCCTAGCAGACCTCGATCACGCGCTCGACGAGGACGTGCTGATCTGTGGAGACCGCAAAGCGGACAAGGCCGAGCTCGCCGCCCTCGTAGACAAGATCCCCGGGCTGCGTCCCGTCGACTGCGGTCCGCTCGAGATGGCCCGCATCGTGGAGCAGCTGACGCCGCTGATCATCTCGATCAACGTGCGTAACAAGGTCCGCGCCGGAATCCGGATCACGGGCCTGAACCACTCGTGAGCGGCCCGGTAGTCGTGCTGGCCGGCGGCACCGGCGGCGCGAAGCTCGCTCGCGGCATGCTCGACGTCGTCGGCGCCGACGGTCTGAAAATCATCGCCAACACCGGCGACGACATCGAGATCTACGGCGCGTATGTCTCGCCCGACCCCGACCTCGTGACGTTCTGGCTCGCCGACCGGATCGACGAGCGTGGCTGGGGGATCGCCGGCGACACGTTCAAGACGATGGAGGGGCTCAGGGCACTCGGCGTTGACGTGTGGTTCAACCTCGGCGACCAGGACCTGGCCATCGGCCTCGAGCGCGCCCGGCGCCTCCAGCAAGGTGAGCGGCTCACGATCGCACACGCGTCTATCGCCCAAGCGCTCGAGACCCCTGCCGCCGTCCTCCCCATGTGCGACGAGCCGGTCCGCACCCGGGTCCTCACGCAAGACCGCTGGTTGCCGTTTCAGGAGTACATGATCCGCGCGGGTGGCGCAAAAGCCGAAGCGGGTCCGGTTCGGGACGTCGACTTCCGCGGCGCGAAGACCGCCAGGCCCACCCCCGAGGTCCTGAGCGCGATCGCCACCGCGAGCGCGATCATCATCGGCCCGTCTAACCCGATCATCTCGATCGGGCCGATCCTGGCCGTCACCGGCATGAACGAAGCGCTCGCGCATGCCAAAGCGCCCATCGTCGCGGTGAGCCCGCTGGTCGCCGGCGAGGTGATCAAGGGACCGACCGCGGCGTTCATGGCCTTCAAAAAACTCCCGCTCACCAGCGACGGGATCGCCACGTACTACGACGGACTGATCGACGGTCTCGTGGCCGATGAGCGGACCAAACACACCCCCGTCCTCGAGACCGACGTGATGATGGCGACCGAAGAGGACCGCCGCCGTCTCGCCAACCAGACCCTGAAGTTCGCCCTGGCGCTCGGATAGCGTTCCCCCGCCATGCGTACGGCGGCCATCCTGCCCATCAAGAGCTTCGACCAGGCCAAGCAGCGTCTGCGCTACGAGCTGGCCGCACACGACCGTCGGGCCCTGGTCGAGGCGATGTTCGCGGACGCGCTGGTTGCCCTCGGCCGGGTCGATACGCTCGAGCGGATCGTCGTGGTCAGCGGCGACCGGGTGGCCCAGCGGATCGCCGGCGGGTACGGGGCCACCGTGATCGAAGACGATGAGCGGGGACACAACACCGCAGCCGCCAGAGGCATCGAGACGCTCCAACAGGATGGGATCGAGCGAGCGCTCCTCGTCCCGGGAGATTGCCCGCTGCTCTCCGCAAGCGACCTGAACGTCCTGCTGACCCATCCGGCCGGCGAGCGCTCGGCCCTGATCGTCCCCGACCGCCACGGCACGGGCACCAACGCGCTGCTCCTCACTCCACCCGACGTGCTCGCTCCGAGCTTCGGCCCGGACAGCCGACGCCGGCATCTCGCCGACGCGAGCGCGGCCGGCATCCCGGCCGAGGTCGTCGAGCTGGACTCGCTGGGGCTCGACGTGGACACGGCCGATGACCTCGATGCGCTCCGGCGCACACTGGCCGGCACGCACGGCGGCGCGGCGCATACTCGCGGCATGCTCAACCAGCTGCTGCGAGCGCAGGCCTAGTGTCCCGAGTCCTGACCGCGATCGCGCTCGAGGGCCTTCCCGAGGTCACGCCCGGCGACGACCTCGCCGAGCTCATAGCCCACGCGCTCACCAACCAGAACGAGGCCATAAAGCCCGGCGACGTGCTGGTGATCGCCCACAAGGTCGTCTCGAAGGCCGAGGGCCGGATCCGGCGGCTCGCAGACGTCCAGCCCGGCGACCGGGCCACCGAGCTCGCCAACACCCTGAACAAAGACCCCCGCCACGTCCAGGTGATCCTCGACGAATCGAAAGAGATCCTCCGAGCCGAGCGCGGCGTGCTGATCTGCGTGACCCACCACGGATTCGTGTGCGCCAACGCCGGTGTCGACGCCTCGAACGTCCCGGGCGAGGACACAGTCGTCCTGCTCCCACGCGATCCCGATCGCTCGGCCCGCGAGCTGCGCCGTCAACTCCCGGCCGCGCCGGCGATCATCATCACCGACTCCTTCGGCCGCGCCTGGCGCCACGCCCAGCTCGACCTCGCGATCGGCTGCGCGGGCATAACGCCCATCGACGATTGGCGCGGGCGCACGGATGCGACAAATCGACCCCTCAGAGCCACGGCCATCGCGGTCGCCGACGAACTCGCCGCCGCGGCCGACCTGACCAGGACCAAGGACGGATCGCTGCCGCTAGTCCTGATCCGGGGCGCCGACCGCCACGTCACCGCCGACGACGGACCCGGCGCGGCGTCGCTGATCCGACCGGAAGCGGAGGACCTGTTCCGATAGTCGGCGAGCCTGCGACGCCGGCCGCGTGGCCGTCACCACCGCAGCCAGCACCACGGCCACTCCGACCAGCTGAAGCGCGCTCGGCGACTCACCCAGGATCAGCGCCGCCAACCCGACCGTGCAGACCGGCTGGACGGTCAGGATCAGCGATGTGATCGCCGCCGGCAGCCGGGGAAGCGACGTCGTGATCAGCAGCCAGCCGATCACCTGCGAGGTCAGCGCGAGCACGATCAGCCAGCCGATCCCCGGCCACCCGGGGGTCAGGTCGGCATCTCCGACCACCAACCCCTCGGCGATGCAGAACACCGTGGCCACCGCGGTGGCATCGAACAGCGGCCCCGCGACCCGGCGCAGGTCCGACCCGCCGCGCCGCAGCAGCAATAGGAAGCCCACGTAGGCGACGCCAGCGCCCAGACCGAACAGCGCGCCCCGCAGCGGCGCCCGCCCGTACGCGCCGTGCTGCAGGGCGCCCGAGATCAGAACGACCCCGCCGAGCGCGATCGGGAGCGCCGCCAGCACTCGCCGACCCGGCTTCTCGGCCAACACGGCCCACGCGACCAGTGGCACGAGCACGACCTGGATGTTGGCCAGCACGGTGGACAGCCCAGCGCCGACGTCCTCGATCGAGTGGTGCCACAGGATCAGGTCGGCGGCGAAGAACACGCCGGCCCCGAACAGGACGCGCCGCGAGGCCCACGGTCGCCGTCCAAACCGCCGGTCCTCAGCCCACGCCAGAAGCCCCAGCACGGGCAAGGCAAACAAACACCGAAAGATCGCCGCGGTCGACGGCGACGCATGGCTCAGCCGGACCAGGATGCTCGAGAACGCGATCGCAAGCGCACCCAGCAGCCCACACGCACGCACGATCCGCCCATCAGCCAGCCAACGCTCCACCCGACCCACAGTAGACCCCGACGCGACGCCGAACTGTCCAGGCTTAGGCCTGCGTCGGTGCCCCGATGGCGTGGAACCCGCCATCCACGTGCACGATCTCCCCGCTGATCGCGCGCGCATAGTCCGAGAACAGGAAGCAGATCGTGTCGGCCACCGGTCCCGGATCCTCGATGTCCCACCCCAGAGGCGCCTGCTCGCGCCACAGCGAGGCCAGCTGCTCGAACCCCGGGATCCCCCGCGCCGCCACCGTCCCCAAAGGCCCGGCCGAGACCAGGTTCACCCGGATCCCCCGTGGCCCGAGATCCCGCGCCAGGTAGCGAGAGACCGACTCGAGCGCCGCCTTGGCCACTCCCATCCAGTCGTAGATGGGCCAGGCCACGGTGGCATCGAAGTCCATGCCGACGATGCTCCCCCCCGCCTCCATCAACGGCTCACAGGCCGCCGCCAGCGCCTTGAACGAGAACGCGCTGGTCTGGAATGCCGCCCCCGCGCTCTCGGCCGGCGCGGTCATGAACTTGCCGCCCAGAGCGTCCTCCGGTGCGAACGCGATCGCATGCAGGACCCCATCCACACCGCCCCAACGATCCCGCAGCGACTCGGTCAACGCCGAGAGATCCTCAGAACGATTTACGTCCAACTCCAACACGTCGACCTCGGCCGACAGCCGCGCGGCCGCCCGTTCGGTCAGACGACGCGCCCGCCCGAAGCTCGTCAGCACCACGTCGGCCCCCTCGGAGAGCGCCCGCGAGGCCGTATGCCAAGCGATCGAGTCCTTGGTGATCACGCCGGTGATCACCAGCCGCTTGCCCTCGAGGATCACGGCACAGAGCGCGAACCGCCGGACAGCGTCCACAGCGCACCCGCCAACCGCGCTCGCGTGTCGGCCGGCTCGACCAGCTCGTCCACGAACCCAGACGCGGCGGCCGTCTCGGCCCGCAGGTGCTCGGAAAAGTATTCGTCGGCCAGCCGGTCGCGCAGCCCCTCGACGTCATCCGCGGCCGCCAGCTCGCGGCGATGCACGACGCCGACCGCCCCGCGCGCGCTCATGATCCCGAGCTCCGCGTCCGGCCAGGCCAGCACGAGGTCGGCCCCCAGGTCACGCGAGTTCATCGTGATGTAGGCGCCGCCGTAGGACTTGCGCAGGACCACGGTGAGCTTGGGGACCCGCGCCGCGGCGAACGCCCGAACCAGCGACGCGCCGTGCCGGATCACCCCGGCCCGCTCCTGCTTGGAGCCCGGCATGAACCCCGGCGTGTCGACCACCGCGATCAGCGGCACCCCGAACGAATCGCAGAATGTCACGAACCTGGCCGCCTTCTCGGAGCCCTCCGCATCCAAGACACCCGCGAGGTGATGCGGCTGGTTCGCCACCACGCCCACCGGACGTCCCTCGATCCGAGCCAGCACCGTGACCACGTTGCGCGCCCACCGCGGGCACAGCTCGGCCATCGATCCGGCGTCGACGATCCCGCGTAGGGCGTCGCGCACGTCGTACACGCGGCGCGGTTCGTACGGCACCACCGAGCGGGGATCGTCGATCTCGGGAGCGCGCGCCGAAGCCACGGGCAACGGCAGCCCGGCCGCCGAAGGCAGATACGACAGCAGCCCGCGCACTCGCACCGCCGCGGCATACTCGTCGTGCTCGACCAGGTGGCAGACGCCGTTGTGCTCGTGCACGCGCGGCCCGCCCAGGTCCACCGCGGAGACCTCCTCGCCGAGCGCCTCGCGCACGACGCCCGGGCCGGTCAGGAACATCGCGGCGTCCTCGGTCATGATGATCAGGTCGGTCAGCGCCGGGGAGTAGGCGCCGCCCCCGGCCGAGGCGCCCGAGACGACCGAGATCTGGGGAACGACGCCGGTGAGCGCCACCGTCTCGCGGAAGATCCGCCCGTAGCCGGCCAGCGCCGCGGTCCCCTCCTGCATCCTCGCGCCGCCGGATTCGACGAACCCCACGACCGGGATGCCCGCGCGCCCCGCGGTCTGCAGGACCCGGACGATCGTGTCGGCGTGGCGCTCCCCGAGCGACCCGCCCAGATAGCGTCCGTCCTCGGCGTAGCAGGCGATCGGCCGGCCGTTCACGCACCCGGTGGCGCCGAGCACGCCGTCTCCCGGCACCGCGCGCGCTCCCAACCGCGGCGACATCACCCGCGAGCGCAGGAGCTGCACGCTGCCCGGATCGCACAGCGCCTCGAGGCGCTCGAGCGGATCGAGCCGCCCAACCGTTTCACGAACCAGGGTCGCGCTCATGACGCGGGGCCCCGGAATACCAGCGCGACGTTGTGACCGCCGAACGCGAACGAATTTGACAGCGCCACCGGCGGGCGTCCGTTGGACATCACGAGCGGGCGCGCCTCCCCGGGCACGTAGTCGAGATCGCACTCGGGATCGGGCACCTCGTAGCCAAGCGTCGGTGGGATCACACGGGTCTGCAAAGTCTTGACGGTCACCACGGCCTCGGCGGCGCCAGCCGCGCCGAGCAGATGCCCGGTGGCGGACTTCAGCGACGAGACCGGGATCTTGTAGGCCCGTTCCTCGCCGAGCGCCCGCTTGATCGCCGCGGTCTCGGCGGCGTCATTCAATTGCGTCGAGGTCCCGTGGGCGTTGATGTAGTCGACCTCGTCGGGCCCGACGCCGGCATCCGACATGGCCAGCTCGATCGCCCGCTTCGCCGCCTCACCGGAAGGCTCGGGCGCGGTCAGGTGGTAGGCATCGGACGTCGACCCGTAGCCGGCCACCTCGCCGAGGATGGTCGCCCCGCGGGCCTCCGCGACCGACGCCTCCTCGAGCACCAGCACCGCGGCGCCCTCGCCCATCACAAAGCCGTCGCGGCGTGCGTCGAACGGCCGCGAGATTCCGGTCGGCGACAGCGCCTGCATCGCGTTGAAGCTGCCGAAGCCGAACGTCGTCAACGTCGCCTCCGATCCGCCCACCACGACTCCGTCGGCGTCGCCGTACTGGATCATTCGCAGCGCGGAGCCAATCGCGTGCGCGCCGCTCGAGCAGGCCGAGGCGACCGCGAAGGCCTGTCCCTTGAGCCCGTACTTCATCGAGATCGCAGCGGCGGCAGCGTTGGACATCTGCGCGGGGATCCCCAGCGGCGACATCCGCTCCGCGCCGCGCTCGCGCTGTACGTCGAGCTGCGCCTGCACGGTCTGGATGCCGCCGATCCCGGTGGCCACGATGCAGCCGGCGCGGAACGGGTCAACGGGAAGCTCCTCGTCCCACCCGGCGTCGGCCACCGCCTCGCCGGCCGCCACCAACGCGAGCTGCGAGAAGCGATCCAGTCGCCGGACTTCCTTGACCGACAGGAGCTCGCTCGGCTCGAAGTCGGTGCAGGCACCGGCGCCGTCGAGGATCCCGCACTCGCCGGCCGCCCAGCGCTCGAACAGCGGATCGGCGCCGACGCCGAGCGGCGTCACCGCACCCAACCCGGTGATGACGACTCGGCGCTTCACTCCGCCCGACTGACGATCAGGTCGATCGCGTCGCCCACGGTCTTGAGCTCCTTCATGTCCTCCCCCTTGAGGACCACGCCGTAGTCGTCCTCGACGACCTGGGCCAGCTCGACCAGGTCAAGTGAATCGATGTCGAGCTCCTCGAACGTGGATCCGCGGGTGATCTGATCGGCGTCCGGGCCGAAGCTGGCCAGCGTCTCGACGACGCGCGCCTCGACCTGTTCTGCGGTAACGGTTGCCATCAATGTCCTCTCTTGTCAGTTGCCGGTGGTTCTCATGCGGCCAGCCCGCCGTCCACGGTGAGCACCGCTCCGGTCACGTAGCTGGCCTCGTCGGAAGTCAGAAAGCGCACGCAGGCCGCGACCTCTTCGGGCCGGCCCAGGCGCCGCGCGGGGATCGCGTCGAGCAGTTCCTTCGACGCCCCGCCGATGAATTCGGTGTCGATCAGGCCCGGGGCCACCGCGTTGATCGTCACGCCGCGCCGCGCCACCTCGGCTGCCGAGGTCTTGGTCAGCGCGATCAGCCCGGCCTTGGCCGCGGAGTAGTTGGCCTGTCCGGGATTCGCGCGCAGGCCGGCGATCGACGAGATGTTCACGATCCGTCCGGTTCGCGCGCGGAGCATCGGCCGCAGGGCACGCCGGGTGAGACGAAACGCCGCCGTCAAATTCGTCTGCAGTACCTCGTCCCACTCCTCGTCACCCAACGAGGGCGTGAGGTCGTCGCGGCTGATCCCCGCGTTGTTGACCAGCGCCAGCACGGGCCCGTCGAAATGCGACTCAAGCGCGCCGAACAGCTCGTCGGCCGCGCCGCGCTCCGCCACGTCCGCCTCCAACGCCACCGCTTGGCCGCCATCGCGCTCGATCTCGCTCACCACGCCCTCGGCGCCTGAACGGTCGCTTCGGTAGTTGACGCCGACGCGCCAGCCATCCCGGGCCAGCGCGTGCGCGATCGCCGCCCCGATCCCGCGCGACGCGCCCGTGACGAGTGCAGTCCGCGCAGGCTCAGCCATCGTCCAGGCCTCCCCACTCGATCACCCCGGCCCCCCACGTGAACCCGGCGCCGAACGCGCTGAGCAGCACGCGTGCGCCCGGCCACAGGCGCCGGTCGCGCTCGGCCGCGGCCAGACCCAGCGGCAGGGTGGCCGCCGAGGAATTGCCCAGGTTCTCGATCACATCCACGACACGCTCGGACGGGAGCTGAAGCTTTTCCGCCAGCGCGCGGAGAATCCTGCCGTTGGCCTGGTGGTAGACGAAAAGGTCGATGTCCTCGAGCGTGAGCCCGGCGCCCTCCACCGCCTTCACCGTGGCCTCGCCCATCCGCGCCACAGCGTGCCGGTAGACCTCGGGTCCGTCCATCCGCAACTTGCGGTCGGAGTGGTCGATGTGGATCGCGGGCGCTCCGGAGCCGTCGGCCCCGAGGATGATCGGTCCGATCGCGCCGATGTCTCCGGCCGCCGGACCGAGCACCACCGCACCGACCCCGTCGCCGAACAGCGGCGCGGTGCGCTTGTCATCCCAGTCGACGATCCGCGTCGTGAAGTCCGCGCCGATCAGCAGCACCCGCTCGGCCCGTCCAGTCTCGATCTGGGCCGCGCCCAGCGACAGACCGGACAGGAAGCCGGTGCATGCGGCGCCCAGGTCGATCGCGCCGGCCCGGTCCGCCCCGACCGCGTGCGCCACGACCGGAGCCGCGTTGGGCATCAACTCGTCCTGGGTGAGCGTGGCCACCAGCACCAGGTCGACCTCCGCGGGATCGATCCCGGCGCGGCCGAGCGCGGCGACGCCGGCCCGGGCGGCGAACTCCGAGAGCCGCTCCTCGGGGGCGGCCACTGGGCGCGCCCGGATCCCGGTGCGAGACACGATCCAGTCCTCGCTGACCCCGAGTCGCTCGGCGAGCTCGGCCGTGGTGACCGTTCCGGTGGGTACCTCCGACGCCACCGAGAGGATCGCCGGCCGGGGCGGCTCGACGTCCGACGTCGCGGCCTCGCCGAGTGGATGAGTCCGCGGCTCAAGCATGGGCCAGCTCCACGTCGCGCAGCGTCCGCTTCACCAGTCCGGTGAGCACGCGACCCGGGCCGACCTCGACAAACCGCTCGGCGCCGCGCTCGCGCAACGCGAGCAGGGTCTCGCGCCAGCGCACCGGCATGGTCAGCGCCTGGGCGAGCTGCGCCCGCACGTCCTCGAACGGCGCCGCGGTCACGGCCGACAAAACTGTCACGCGCTCCGGCGGATGAACTTCGACGCGCTCCAGAGCCTCCTGGAACGACGGCACCGCTTCGGCCATCATCGGCGAGTGGAAGGCGCCGGTCACGGGCAGCTCGACCGCGCGCAGCCCCAGTTCGGTGGCCGCCGCCTCGGCGCCGGCAAACCGGCCCCGATCGCCCGACAGGACGATTTGCTGCGGGGAGTTGTCGTTCGCCACGGCCAGCCCATGCGCGTCGGCCAGCTCACGGGCGTGCTCGGCGGCGCCGCGGCCCATCAGCGCGAGCATGCTGCCGTCCCCGGCACGTTCACCCGACTCCTGCATCAGGCGGCCCCGCAGCGCCACGAGCTCGAGCCCGTCGCGCTCGCCGAGAACGCCCGCCGCGACCAGCGCGGCGAGCTCGCCGAGCGAGTGACCGGCCATGAAGTCTCCCGCTGGGCGCCCGAGCGCCTCCCAGCCGGCCAGGCTGGCGCAGAAGATCGCCGGCTGGGCGAACTTCGTGCCGTCGCCCACCCGCGCGAACGGGTCCTCGCCAACCACCTCGGAGGCGAGCGAAAGCAGGTCAGGCCGCACCTCGGCGACCTTGTCGCGCATCTCGGGGGTTTGGCTGCCTTGACCAGGGAACAGGATTGCGGTGAGTCCCACTCTGGTATCACCCTACGCGGCATTTCGGGTCCGGATACACGGGCCCTGCGGACTTCCCCCCGTTCGGGGGGAGACGTAAAAATGAGCCTTCCAGAGCCAAATTCCTCCTCCGCGGCGCTGGTCACCGGCGCCTCCGCCGGGATCGGCTCAGAGATCGCCAAGCGGCTGGCCGAGCGCGGCCACACGCTGGTCCTGGTGGCCCGGCGCAAGGACCGCCTGACTGCGCTGGCCGACGAGCTGACCGACAAGCACGGCGTCCGCGTCGAGACGATCGCGGCCGATCTGGGCAAGCCGACGCCCCGCGGCAAGATCCCGGGCCGGATCGAGGAGCTCGGCCTCCAGGTCGAGATCCTGATCAACAACGCCGGCTTCGCCACCGGCGGCGAGCCGTTCCACGCCGCCGACCCGGAGCGGGAGCTCGAACAGGTGCGCGTCGACGTCGAGGCGGTGGTGGCGCTTACGAGCGCCTTCCTCCCGGGCATGGTCGAGCGCGGCCGCGGAGCGATCCTCAACGTGGCCTCGACCGCGGGCATGCAGCCGATGCCGTACTCGGCGGGCTATGCGGCGGCCAAGGCGTACGTGCTGAGCT
>DATFDC010000296.1:0-2178 GCA_035252415.1 Solirubrobacteraceae bacterium | reverse complement strand
CGAAACTCCCCAGCACCGCAGCCCGGACACCACAGCCGGTCGGGAAATGCGCTGGTCCCGCAGCGCTCGCATCGCTGGATCTCGAGTTCGATCATGGATTTTTGATCTTCTCGAGCACGGTCGCGCCGGCGCAGGCGCCGTATCGGTAGCACACCATTCCGTAACCGGCCACGAGCGCTCGTCGCGCGCCCTCTACCTGCCGCGCGCCCGCCTCGCCGCGGAGTTGGTGGACGGCCTCGACTACGCCGTGCAGCCCGCCGGCGGCGCCGGCCTGGCCGGCCGACAGCTGGCCGCCCGACGTGTTCACCGGGGTCTTCCGCGTCGCGATCTGGTCGTGGATGAGCGCGCGCACGTCACCGTTTTTTGCGTATCCGAGGTCGGCCAGCTGCACGAGGGCCATCGCGGGATAGTCGTCGTAGACCATCGTGACGTCCATGTCGTCGGGTCCGGCTCCGGCGTCGCGCCAGAGCGCGTCAGCCCCGTCGGCCAGGCCGGTGCGCAGGCCGTCGCCTTGTTGGTCGTCGGGGTTGACACTGATCGTGAGCGCCCGGATCGCCACGGCGGGTGTTGCGGCTCGGTTGTTCTCGGGCGCGCAGACGATCACGGCGTCCGCACCGGTGACGACTGGAACGCAGTCGTACACGCACAACGGGTCCGCGACGACCGGCGCGTTCAGGTAGTCGTCGAGTTGCATCGGATCGCGGTAGGCGGCGCCGGGGTTGCCGCCGGCCCATTGGCGCTGCGCGATCACGAGCGCGCCGTAGTCGCGGCGCGTGAGTCCATGCTCGGCGGCATGGCGCTGGGTGAGCATCGCGAACAGCGAGTTCGGCCCGCCGAACGGCAGCGGGGCCAGGTAATCGCGGGTAGCCTGGTTGTAGTTGTCGACGAGGTCCTGGAAGCGCTCGCGCGGCAGGTGGTCGCCGGCGACGATCAGGATCGCGCGTGCGTCGCCCGACTGCACCGCGCGCGCGGCGTGCTGGAGCATGTTGATCCCGCTGGCCCCGCCGTTGGTGTCCTGCATGAGCCAGCGCAGGCGCAGCCCGAGGCGCCAGGCCAGGTCGACGGCGTGATCGGGGGCGAGCGAAAACGACGACACGGCAAGGCCGTCGAGTGACGATGGCTCCAGGCCGGCGCTGGCCAGCGCTCGTGCGCCGGCGTCGGCCAGGACCTGCGGGGTCGTCGTGCCCGGCGGCGGGTGACGCGTGTATGGGGACTCTCCGCAGCCGGCAATCACCGCTGGCGGAGAGCTCACCACGTGGCTGCCCCTGACTCGCCGAGCGCGGGCGGGGCCGAGCGGTAGCTGGCCGGTGTGCCCGACAGCGTGATCGGGTTGCGGGTGAGCGGCGTGGCGGGGCCGTCACCATCGCCGATCTCGACCACCGGATCGAGCCCGAGCTCGCGGGCCAGCCGGAAGGCGGCGCCGACATCGTTGACCGGACCGGCCGGCACCCGCGCCGCGGTCAGCACCTCGCTCCAGTGATCCGCCGGCTGCTCGCGCAGCGCCCGGTCGAGCTCGTCGCGAAGTTCGACCCGGTTGGCCACCCGCTCGGTGTTGGTGGCAAAGCGCGTGTCGTCGGCGAGCTCAGGCCGTCCGATCGTCTCGCACAGCGCGCGGAACTGACGATCGTTGCCGACCGCGACCACGAGCTGTCCGTCTCGCGCGTCGTACAGCTCGTAGGGGGAGATGCTGGGGTGGGCGTTTCCCATTCGGTTTGGGACGACGCCGCCCGCCGTGTAGGCCGAGGCCTGGTTGACCAGCGCGGCGAGCAGCGAGGCGAGCAGGCTGACCTCGACCTTCTGGCCGCGGCCCGAGCGATCGCGGTGGCGCAGCGCGGCCAGGATCCCGGAGGTGGCGAACAGCCCGGTCAGGATGTCGACGAGCGCCACGCCGACCTTCTGGGGATCGCGGTCGGGCTCGCCGGTGACGCTCATCAGGCCACCCAGGGCCTGGACGAGCAAGTCGTAGCCGGGCAGCCGGGCCCCCTCGCCGGGACCGAATCCGGTGATCGAGCAATAGACGAGGCCCGGATTGGCGGACTCGAGATCTTCGTAGGCCAGACCGAGCCCGGCCATCAGGCCCGGGCGGAAGTTCTCGACCAGTACGTCCGCGGTGCGGGCGAGCTCGCGTGCCCGCTCGAGGTCGGCGTCGTCCTTGAGGTCGAGGACCACCGATCGCTT
>DATFDC010000295.1:0-2478 GCA_035252415.1 Solirubrobacteraceae bacterium | reverse complement strand
ACATTGACCACTGTGGGTGGTTGTGGCCCCGCCGTCTCAGGGACCCCCGCCGGCCCCGCCGGCCCGGCTGGCCCAGCGGGCCCGGGGTTGTCAGGGAGGGGTGGCGGGCCGAGCTCGGCCTCGCGCACGAACTGGGTGGGGGCGTCGTGGGCGTCGCTCCACCCGGACACCGACTCGACCATCCGTACGCCGACGTAGGACATGCCGAGCCGCGGGAAGCTGACGCTCTCGTCCTCGTGGCGCTCGCCGAAGAGGAGCGCGTCCATCGGCTCGATCGCGTGCAACGTGTGCGCTCCCCCTCGGGCCAGGTAGACGATGCAGTCGCCGGGGCCAACCTCGCACACCTCCCCGCCCTGCCAGGACAGGCCGCGCCCACTCAGGACGTAGAAGATCTCCTCGTCGAGGCCGTGCTGGTGGGCCGGCGTGGACCAGCCGCCGGCCGGCAGCTCGAGCCGGCGCACCCCCACCTTGACGCAGCCGGCCGCCCCGCCCACGTACGTCCAGCGACCTCGGATGTGGCCCAGGTCGTACTCGCGCACGGGCGCGTCGTCGAAGTGAGCGATCCCCACGCGGGGGACTCTACGACGGTCGCGCGATCTGGGCTCGGGGATGCGCGTCGAAGTACACGTCGCGCAGGCGCTCGGTGGTCAGGTGCGTGTAGATCTGGGTCGTGCCGATGTCGGCGTGGCCGAGCATCTCCTGCAGCGAGCGCAGGTCGCACCCGCCGGTCAGCAGATGGGTGGCGAACGTGTGGCGCAGGGTGTGCGGGCTCATGCGCTGCTCCAGGCCGGCGCTCCGGGCGTGCCGGCGCACGATCTTGTAAAGGCCCTGCCGGGACAGGCCGCCGCCACGGAGATTCACGAACACGCGGCGTTCCGGGCGCACGCCGACCAGCTGAGGCCGGGCCCGCTCGAGGTAGGCACGAAGCGCGTCGATCGCCTTGACGCCGATCGGGACGATCCGCTCCTTTGACCCCTTGCCGCGGGCGCGCAGGATCCCGGCCTCGAGGTCGAGTTCGGACAGCTCGAGACCGATCGCCTCCGAGGCCCGCAGCCCGCACGCGTACATCGTCTCGAGCAGTGCGCGGTCGCGCAGCGCGCCCGGGCTGGTCCCACGGGGCTGCTCGAGCAGCCGGGTCACCTCGTCGCGGCTCAGCACCTTGGGCAGCCGCGCCCGGGAGCGCGGCGCGCGCAGCTCGGCCGCCGGGTCGTGATCGAGGATCTGCTCGCGGCGCAGGTGGCGGTAGAACGAGCGCAGGCAGGCGATCTTGCGCTGCAGGGTGGCGGGCGCAGCGGCGGGCCGTTCGGGCGTGGCGGTGGCCAGCTCGGAGATGAACGCGCTCAGGTCGGTGGTGTGGACGGTCAGCGGATCGAGCCGGTGGCGCTCGAGGAACTCGCCGTACTGCTGCAGGTCTGAGCGATAGGCCTCGAGCGTGTTGCGCGAGAGCCCCCGCTCGAGCTCGAGGTGCCCAAGGAAGTCGAAGGTCAGCTCGGTGATCGGACGGGTTTCGGCGAGCGCGTGCGTCGTGGCCATACGAGGTGATTCGCGACCGCCGCCGTCGGTCCTCCCGATGGTCAAGCGCGCCCGGCGTACCTAAAAGCGCTCGTAGGCGTAGACCTCGGTCGAGTAGCCGAGACGAAGCGGCCGGCCAGCGTCGAGCGCCAGCGAGCGCACTCGCCCGAGGACTCGCTCGCGCTCCGCGTCATCGAGCGCGGCGATGAAGCTGACCGAGGCCACTCGGTCGACCAGGCCGTCGGCGTCGAAGCGCTGCTCGAACGGAACCTTGGTCTCGCCGGCCGCCGCGAATCGGCCATCGGACGCGATCGAGTCCCGCCACCCGCCGTCGTAGTGACTCGGGGAGTCGCCGCGGTAGGGCTCGGTGAGCTCGTGGATCGCCTGGTGCAGCGGCTGGTCGCGCAGCCGGCGATTCCAGATCACGGCAAAGCGGCTGCCCGGCCGCAGCACACGGTGAAACTCGTCCAGTGTGCGCGACGTGTCGAACCAGTGAAACGCCTGGGCGACCGTGATCGCATCGACCGACGCGTCGAGCACCGGCATCGCCTCGGCCGTCCCGTCGAGCACCCGGGCGCCAGGCACGGTCCGCGTGAGCACCTCGCGCATCCCCGGGACCGGCTCGACCGCGATCACGGAAGCGCCGGTCGCGATCAGCTCCCGGGTCAGCTTTCCCGTCCCGGCGCCGACGTCCGCGACCGTGCGACCCGCCCGCAGCCCGAGTTCGGCGCGCAGCCACTCGATCGCGCCGGCCGGATACCCCGGACGGCCCCGTTCGTAGGCGGCCGCGCCGGCCTGGAACCCGCGCCGCGCCTCATCATGGATCGTCATCGGCGCGAGCTACGCGATCCCGTAGGCGAGACGGCGCTGCCCGGCCAGCCACAGGAGCGCGATCAGCGACTTCGAGTCCTCGCACTGGTCGATCGCATCGTCGAGCTCGGTGAGCGGCCAGGGCACGATCTCGAT
>DATFDC010000294.1:0-5705 GCA_035252415.1 Solirubrobacteraceae bacterium | reverse complement strand
AGAGCTCCAGCGTCTCGAGATGTGCGCGCACGCGCGTGCGCGCGCGGTGGATCCGGGAGCGGACGGTGCCGATGGGCACCCCCATCGCCCGGGCGATCTGGTCGTAGGTGAGCTCGGCACACGCGTGCAGCAGCAGCGCATCCCGTTCCTCGGCGCTCAGCTGGCCGAGAACCGCCGCGAGCTCCGGGCCCAGCCGCTGGGCCTCGGTCCGATTCAGCGCATCCTCGAGCTCGTCGCCGGCCGCCCGGCCGGCGCTACCTCGCAGCGCTCGCTCCCTCCGGGCGGCCGAGCGAAACCAGTTGCGCAGCAGGTTGCCGGCGATTCCGTAGAGCCAGGGCGCCGCGTCCTCCCGCCCGTCATAGTCCGAGCGGCGGTCGAAGGCGACGCGGAAGGTCTCGGCGGCGACGTCCTCGCCCGGCGGTCCAGCCCGCACGACGCAATAGCGATGGATGCGGACCCAGTGGCGGTCGAACACGACGCCGAAGGCCGCCGGGTCCAGGCGGGACGCACGGATGACGGCCGCGTCGGTTGAGGTCTGAGATGCGTGCATATCCCTACTTGGCCGATCCCCGCCCAAGGGTTCGCGACGACGCGGCGAAGGAATCGAACCTTCCAAGCCGGGGGCTGCCCGGCCCTGCCAGTTTTGAAGACTGGATGGGCCACCAGGCCCGTGCCGCGCCGGCAATGAGATTACGGAGAGCGGAGATCGGGATGCGGGCCCGCGGGCGAGGATCCCGGGCTAGGCGGTGCCGGCCTCGACCCCGAGGCCATGCTCCAACGCACCCTTGACGCTGGCGTCGACCGCGTTCAGCCGGTACAGCGTCAGCGCCTCGACCGATGCGAACCGCCCGCCGGGCGCCCCGCTCGGCCCGTGGTGGCAGAGCACGCAGTGCAGAAGCTCCAAACGCCGCGCCTCATCGAGCATTTCCGCGCGCTCGGACACAATCCGCTCGCCGATGACCAGGTGACCGAGCAGGCGGCCCTCGTCGGAGAGCCCGATCTCCGCGCCGTAGACGAACTCGCGCGTCCGGCCCACGTCGTGGACGATCGCCGCGGTCAGCAGCAGGTCCTGGTTCAGCCGGGGATGGACCTGGCAGACCTCCACGGCCAGGGTGGCCACCGCGACCGTGTGCTCGAGCAGCCCACCGAGGTACGCGTGGTGCCCCGCGCGCGTGCACGGCGCGCGTCGGAACTCAGCGCGCAACGACGGATCGCCCAGCAGCGCCTCCAGAAATCCTCGGAACCGCCGGTCGACGACCTCTCGGGCCAGGTGCTCGAGGAACCCGTCGAGTTCGTCGAGGTCGCGGTAGGCGGTCGGCAGGAACTGGCCCGGATCGACGCCGTCGGACACGCGCGCGATGTCGATCACCTCGAGCACCGGCTCGTCCCGGAAGCGCTCCACCCGCCCAGCCACGCGAACCAGGTCGCCGCGCTCGAACCGGCCGGACAGCTCATCGGCCCGCTGGAACGCCCGGGCGGCGATCACCCCGCTGCGATCGCGCAGTTCCAGAGCCAGGTACGGCGACCCGTTCCGGGTGAACAGACGGTCCTTGCGCGAGCACGCGAACACCCCGTCGACCTGCTGCCCCGGGCGCAGGGCGCTGATCACCACCGCGGTCGAATCACCGGTGTTCACGTCCCCATGATCTACGCTGAGTCGGATGCAGCCGCTGCAATGGGAATATCGCCCGGATGGATTGCGGGCTCCGGCTCTGATCTGCGCGTTCAAGGGCTGGAACGATGCGGCGGACGCGGCCTCGAGCGCGATCACCTTCGTCGCCGGGGCGCTCGGCGCACAGAGATTCGCGACGATCGACCCGGAGGAGTTCTACGACTTCCAGAGCACGCGTCCTCAGGTCAAGCTGACCGACGGCCACGCCCGCCGGATCGAGTGGCCCGACGTTGAGCTGTTCGAGGCCCGTGTGCCCCGCGCTCCTCGCGACCTCGTCCTCCTGGTCGGACACGAGCCCTCGATGAAATGGCGCACGTTCAGCCGGGTGATCACCGAACTGGCCGAGGCGCTCGGCACCCAGCTGGTGGTCACGCTCGGAGCGCTCCTGGCCGACGTGCCCCACACCCGCCCGATCTCGGTCACCGGCATGGCCACCGACAGCGACCTCGTGATGCGCCTTGGCCTCACCCGCTCCTCCTACGAGGGCCCGACCGGGATCGTCGGCGTCCTCCATGCGGCGTGCCAGGACTCAGGGCTCCCGTCGGCCAGCCTGTGGGCGGCGGTGCCGCACTACATCGCCGCCGCGCCCAATCCCAAGGCCGCGCTGGCGCTCGTCCGCAAGCTCGAGGGGCTGGTCCAGGTCGCCGTAGACGCCACCGATCTCGAGTCCGCCACCGCGGATTACGACCGCCAGGTCAACCTGGCCGTGCAGAGCGACCCCGATGTGCAGGCGTTCGTCGAGCGGCTCGAGCAGGCCGCCGAACCCGAATTGGGCGACGAGCAGGGTCCGCTGCCCTCAGGTGACACGATCGCCCGCGAGCTCCAGCGCTTCCTGCGCCAGCGAGGCGACGACGATCCCGACACCGCCCGCGGCTGAAGCAAACGCCCATCGAGCGCGAGCAATCTGCCAGTCGAGGCGCCCGCCCGGCCGAGCGGCGGATCACTCGCGTCTAGCGCGAGCGGAATGCCATTGGGCTCCGGGAAGCCGGCGAGTGGCGGATCACTCGCGCCTGAGTGCCGCGAGACGACCCGGCGAGCCGGCGACCCCCTACCCCTCGGCCGCCGGACACACCAGGCGGTAGTCGCACACCGAGCAGGCCGCGAACGACGGCGTGGGCTCGAACCCCTGCGAGAGGATCCCGTCGGCCACCTCCATCGCCACCTCCTGGATCCACTCGTAGCGGTCCGCCCGCTCATCGGGCACCGCGACCTTCTGATCGTCGAGCACGTAGTAGTAGGCCTGCTGGGAGGAATCCAATCTCCAGGCCTCCCGCGCCCCGACCGCGTACAGCGACAGCTGGACGTCGTCGACCAGCTGACCCGGGCTCTTGGGGCGGCCGGTCTTGTAGTCGATCAGCTCGTACTCGCCGCCGGGTAGCCGGTCGACCCGGTCCACCCGCCCGCGCAGCAGGTGCGGCCCCAACCGAAACGAAAACGCCCGCTCGAACCACAGCGGCTCGGACTCGGAGGACTGGTAGCGCGTGTGGTACCGGGTCAGGGCCGCGGCCGCCTTGCCCCGCAGCTGGCGCTCCTGCTCGGAATCGCCGAAACCGCCCCGGCGCCAGCTCGCCTCGAGCAACCCAAGCAACTCGGGCAGCGACCCCGAGACCCCGGAAACCCCGGAAACCCCAGAAACCCCAGAAACCCCAGAAACGCCGGCACCCGCATGGAAGCGCTCAAGCACCTGGTGCACGACGATCCCGAAGCGCTGGTGCACGGTGGGCTCCTGCGGGATCCGGAACACCCGTGCGAACTTGTACTTCAACGGGCACGTCCGGTAGGTGTCGATGTCGGAGGCGGACAGAACGATCCCGTCACCGCGCAGCGGCAGGAACGTCTCGACCGACGGATCGTCGCGCGCGGCCACGGCGGCCGCTCGCCGGCGCGCGTCCCGCTCGGCGTCCAGCAGATAGTCATCCAGGACCGAAGACGTGAAGATCTCGCGCTGCTCGGCGGTCACGGCCTGGAGGATCCGCGAGTTCACGTCGCGCACGGCCTCGGCCAGCGACTGCCCCTCGGGCCGTTCGATCAGCGCCGCCAGCTTCAACAGCTCGAGGTAGCGGACCACAGCATGGGACACGTCCAAGTCCGTATCCAGGCGCAGCTCGGCCAAGCGACCCCCCGCCCGCATGGTGCCCTCCAAAACCTCGTCGCGGAGCAGCCGGTAGGTCGAGTGGAGCGTCTCGGCCGGTCCGAACATCTCCTCCTCGCGCTCCTCCCAGGCCCCGCCGACCGCGGCCCGCATCGCCTCCACCGCGGGCGCCGGCAGCACGGCCGACCCGCGCTCGGCGACCGCCGGATAGCTCAGCACCACCCGCCGGCGCGCCCGCGTGACCGCCACGTACAGCGCCTGCCGCATCACCGGCGCCTGACCCCGCGCGTCGGCCGCATCGTCTCCGGAACCGGAACCGGAACCGGAACCGGAAGCGGCCCCTTCCGAAAGCAGCGCCGGGTCCGGCGCCGGCTCGGTCAGCCCCGCGTGCAGGCCCATCACGTACACGTGATCGGCCTCGAGCGCGGCCGCCCCGTCAAGTGCCACGACCTGGACCACCGAAGGCCCGACCAGATCCGGCTCCTCGTGCTCGCGCAGCCCGAAATCGGCCACCGCCGCGATGTGCCGGGCGAACTCGCGCGGCGTGGCATGGGGCGCGCGGCGCGCGTACGACGAGGCCAGCGAACCGAACCGGGCCAGGGCCCGCAGCCGCTCGACCACGTTCGACTGCGCCGTGAACAGCTGCTGGCGGCGCAACCCCAGCGCATCGATCAACCGGTGCACGTACAGGTCGGGTCGCGTGCTGTCGATCTCGGCCATGCCGGCCCGGTAGAGCTTCAAGAACGCGTGGATCCGCTCACGCGCCTCGGGCGGCACCTGCGGCGCCTCGATCGCCGCCTCCAGGGCCCCCACCATGTCGAGCTTGCGCCGGCGCGCGATCTGGGTGCACCGGGCGATATCCACCGAGCGCAGCTCGACCGGCGGACGGGCCAGCGCCCGAACCACGGCCGGCGCGTCGGTGGGATCGGCCAACAACCGCAACCACGCCAGCACGTCGCGGATCTCGGCCCGCCGGAAGAATGCGGTCTCCCCGACCGTGCGATGCGGAACCGCCCGCTCCTCGAGCGCCACCGCCACCGCCTGCCCCTCGCGGGACACGCTGGGCACGAGCACGGCGATCTGGCCGGGCGAAACGCCGGATCCGGCGACCAACTGCTCGATGTCGGCCGCCACCGCCTGGGCCTGGGCGCGGTCGTTCGCGCAGCGCCAGAACGCGATCTCGCCCTCGGCCGGAGCCGGCTCGACGCCGTGAAGACCCACAACCGCGCCGGCCGCCCGGATCATCCGCCGCGGCACGCGGAGGCTCGACCCCAAAACGAGCACGCGCGCCGACGACCCCTCCAGCGGAGACCCGCCGAACCCAAGCGCGGGGTCGGCGGCCACGGTCAGGCGCGAACCCGCCACTGCCGCAGCCAGCGTCGCCGAGGCGAGGTCGAGGTCGTGCGCGTCGTCGACCAGCACATGCTCAAACCGCCGCCCCGCCCCATCCCGCGCGCGGACCACCTTCAGCGCGTCGCGGATCAGATCGCCGGCATCCCGCGCCCCCGCCTCGGCGAGCAGCTGCTCGTGCACCCGATACACCTCGGCAAACTCCAGCTCGACGTCCGCGTCCGCCTCCGCATCCGCACCACCCTGAGCCAGCCGGGACGCCCACCGCGCGTATTCCTCGGCCCCGACCAGATTCGCCTTCAGCCGATCGATCCGGCGGATGAACCCGGCCAGCAGGGCGTTGGCGCTGCCCCCGAAATCGTGGCGCTCGAGCGACAGGCGATCCATGCCCTCCAGCAGCATCGCGAACCGCTCCGCCGGCCCCAGGACGGGCCCGAACGCATCCACCCCCGGCCCGGCCGCACCGAGGACCAACGCCGCCAGCTCGACCGCGGTGAGCGCGAACAGCTCGTCGTAGCCGCGTGAGAGCCCCCGCTCGAGCCGGGCCCGCGAGGCGTCGGCCCGGGCCGCCGAAGCGGTCAACAACAACAT
>DATFDC010000293.1:0-6796 GCA_035252415.1 Solirubrobacteraceae bacterium | reverse complement strand
CGCACCCGCCGCCGGGGCGGCTCGACCGACCCGGCCGAGCTCACCGCGAGAGCGGCGCCGGCCCCGGTTGTCGGACCGTCCGAGCTCCCGGCGGGGCGGCGCGATCATGCTGGGGGTCGGGGTACTGGTCGTGATCGCGGTCGTGGTGGTCCTGCTCGCCGTCCTGGGCGGCGGCGGCTCGTCCAAGAAATCCTCGAACACCGCCGCGGCGTCCTCACCGCCCACGACGAGCGCGTCGAGCACCACGGCCGCGTCGGGGACCGGATCCACCACGACGCCCAAGGCCCAGGTGGTCGGCCAGAGCAACCTGAACCCGCCGGGCGGCAAGGGTCAGGCGAAGGGAGTCGCGTTCGTGGTCAAGGAGGGGACCGCGTACGGGATCGTGATCGAGGCCGCGCACGTCGCTCCCAACAGCCACAACGCGTACGCCGCCTGGCTCTACAACTCCGCCACCGACGCGTACCGGCTGGGCTTCGTCAGCCAGCCCGTGGGCAAGACCGGGCAGCTCCAGGTCGGTAGCCCGCTGCCCACCAACGCGTCTCACTACAAGCAGCTGCTGCTGACCCTCGAGACGCAGAGCAACCCGAAGTCCCCCGGGACGATCGTGCTCCAGGGCCCGTTCTCGCTCACCTCGGGCACCGGCTAGCAACGCACAGGCCCCCGCCGGGTTCTCAGCCGAAGATCCGCTCGAGTCCGTCGAGCGCCTCGTCGAGCCGCTTCGCGGTCGCCGAGCGCATGGCCAGCGCGCCGGTCTTCGAGTAGCCGCGCAGGCGCTGGCGCTGCGCGATCGTGACCTTGGTGCCGCCGTCGGCCGGCTCGACCGCGATCTCGGTGATCGACTCGTGCAGGACCGGCTCGAACGGCGTGCCGGCCACCTCCTGCGACCAGGTCCGGTGGCCGCTCGTGTACTCGCCCTCGACCGGCTCGGAGGCGAGCACCCGGAAGTCGGCTCGCACGGTGCGCCGGCGCCGGGTCTTGAACACCAGGGTGAAGCGGTCGTCCTCGACGCCCTCCATCCGCTCCACCGAGGGCCACCAGCGGGGCATCTGGTAGGGATCGGCGATCACCTCCCAGACCTCGGCCGGGGATGCCGCGAGCACGCGGCTGCGGGTGGCGCTCGACAGGTTGCGCCGGCCCGCGCCGATCCGGAACGGGAAGAAGCTCATGAGCTGTACTCGAGCACGGCGTGCACCGGATACGGGTCCAGCCGAGCCCGGCCGTGCAGGAAGCTCAGCTCGACCAGGAACGCACACCCGGCGATCTGCGCGCCGAGTCCGGCGACCAGATCGCACACGCCGCGGGCGGTGCCGCCGGTGGCCAGGAGGTCGTCGTGGACGAGCACGCGCGCGCCGTGGGCCAGCGCGTCGGCATGCACCTCGAGCGCATCGATGCCGTACTCGAGGATGTACTCCACGCTGACCGTCTCGGACGGAAGCCGCCCCGGTTTGCGGGCGGGCACGAACCCGGCGCCGAGCTCGCGGGCCAGCGCCCCGCCGAGGATGAATCCGCGGGCCTCGGCCGCGATCACCAGATCGACCTCCAGCGGGCGGGCGAACGCGGCCAGCTCCCCGACGGCGAGCTTCAAGGCCGCCGGATCGAGCAGCAGCGGGGTGATGTCCTTGAACACGATCCCGGCCTTGGGGAAGTCCGGGATCTCGCGGATCAGCGCCCGGAGGTCGACCGCGCTCACGGTGCCCTTACCCCGATGCGGCCACGGCTACGTGGCGATCTTGCGCAGATCGCGGATCAGCAACAGGTGCTTGAGATGGGTGGTCACCGAGGCGAGGTTCTCGAGCGCCTCGATGGCCTCCCGCCGGCGCTCCGGGTTGCGCGAGCGCAGGGCCGGGGCCAGGATGCTCTGCAGGAGCTGCGCCTCCCGGTCGGCCGAGCTGCGGAACACCCGGAGGTTGCGGCCGCCCACGCCGTAGCGGGCCAGCTCGGAGACCGCCCGGACGATCTCCCGCTCGGTCTCGTCGAAGTAGCGCACTCCCGCGCGCAGCTCGCCCTTGATCACCCCGAAGTCGACCAGCTCGCGGACCAGGGCGGCGTCCGCCCCGGTCTCCTCGACCACGTCCTCCAGCGAGTACAGCGCCCCGGGGTCGCGCGTGGAGACGAGGGCCTGGGCGCGTCGCAGCGAGCGCCCGTCGCTCGCCGGGGCGGCCGCGACCTCGCGTTCGGCGCGGCCACCGGCCAGCTCCTGGCGGATGACCCGGAGCGGAAGGAACTCGTCGCGCTGCAGGCGCAGGATCGTGCGCAGGCGCTGGATGTCGGACTGGGTGTAGAGCCGGTAGCCACCCTGCGTGCGCCGCGGCGAGAGCAGCTTCTGGTCCTCGAGATAGCGGATCTTGGAGATCGAGATGTCGGGGAACTCCTGCTGAAGGGCCTTGCACACCATGCCGATGGTCACCGCCTTCTGGCGAGGGCGCTGGGACTCCGGAGCGGCCGGGTCGGGAAGCTCGACGGAGGGTTCGCGGGTCTCGGGAGTGGCCATCAGCGGCTGAGGAAAGCGAGTTTGTACTTGCCGACCTGAAGCTCGTCGCCGTGCGTGAGGCGGTGGGACTCGATCCGGCGGCGGTTGACGTAGGTCCCGTTCAGCGATCCGCAGTCGTCGAGGTAGTACTCGCTGCCGCGGCGGACCAGGATCGCGTGATCGCGCGAGACCGTCACGTCGTCCAGGAAGATGTCCGAGACCGGACGGCGACCGATGGTCACCCGCCCGGCGCCCAGCGGGAAAGCCTCCCCCGCGCGTCCGCCCCCCGCGCGGATCACCAGCGCCGGTCCTCGCTCGATGACATCGTCCAACTCGATCTCCTCGAGCTCACCGGTCTCGCCCAGCTTGTAGGTGGCTGTGGTCGTCCCGGGCGGGGGATCGGATTGGGCCAGGAACGCACCACACCGCTGGCAGTAGTTGGCGCCCTCGTCGTTGGCAAAGCCGCACTCTGGGCAGTGCTGGGCCAAAGCCGCCGCTTATTCGGACTCGGACCCGGGAACGCGGCCGGCCAGGATGTCGGTCAGCTGCTGGACGTCGGCCCCGGTGATCACCAGCTCCCCGGTCTCGTCCTTCTTGCGCAGCCGGTTGACCAGCTCGGCGCGGAGAATGTCGATCTTCCCGTGCAGGATGCGCCGCCGATAGGAGATCTCCATCTCCTCGTCGGTGAGCTGCTTGATCAGCTCCTTCAGCTCCTGGTCGGTCAGTGAGCCCAGATCGGGAAACGTATCCATGTAGTCAGATCCTCCGGGTGCTTCCGGGTCGGAGTGCGGGGAGGTGCGAGTATAGCCTGGGCGAGGCGGAGGCTCAATCTCAGCTTGAGAGTTTGGTTCGGTCTTTGCGGGCGGCGATTTCTCGAGCACCGCGGCGCACGTACAGGACCGCGGCGAGCAGGCCGAGAGCCATTCCCACGTACAGCATGATCAGCGCCAGCCAGTGCACGCCGGCCATCGCGAAGAACGGCGCGCCGGCGATGGGAGCGACGCCGAGCCTGCCCGCCCAGTTGATCTGGATCTCCAACCGTTTGCTCAGCGCGTACCGGCTGGCCACCAGCATGAACAGCTCGCGTGCGATCACGATCGCCAGCGCCCAGCGCGGGAGCAGCTTGAAGTGCCAGCACACGACCATCCCCGAGACGATCAGGAGCCGGTCGACGACTGGATCGAGCAGCGCCCCGAGGCGGCTGTACTGCCCGGTCAGTCGGGCCAGGAAGCCGTCGAGGTAGTCCGACCAGCCGATCACTCCGAACAGGACCACGGCCAGGGCGTCGTGCCCGTCCGTGCTTTGGAACGCGACGATCAGGAACACGGGGATCCCGGCCAGGCGCAGGTAGTCGATCGCGTTGGGGATCGTCCACGGGTTCAGCGGGTGCCCGGACAGCGTGGCCTCGGGCGGCGGCCCCGAGCGGTCGATGCCGGTCAGCCGGCGCTTGCTGACCCCGGGGCTCACCGGTCCGGGAGACCGAGCCTCACGGCAGCCCGCGCCAGAGGGCGGCGATCTCCTCCGCCGCATCGTCGAGCAGCACGGAGGTCTTCTCCCTCCCCCGCCGGATCTGCACCTCGACCTCGCCCGCGCCCATCGTGCGCCGCCCGACCGTGACCCGCAGCGGACACCCGAGCAGCTCGGCGTCGATGAACTTCTCTCCGGGGCCGGCATCGCGCTCGTCGTAGAGAGTGTCCAGCCCGAGCTCCATGAGCAGGCCGTAGAGCTGATCGGCATAGGCCCGTTCCTCGCTGCCCTCCTTGCCGAGCGTGACCAGCTCCACGTCGAAGGGCGCGATCGCCCGGGGCCAGGAGATTCCCTGCTCGTCGGCGTACTGCTCGACTGCGGCGGCGGCGGCCCGGGCGGGACCGAAGCCGTAGCAGCCCATCCAGATCAGCTGCTCGTGGCCCGATTCGTCCAGGTAGTTGGCGCCGAGCGGCTTGGAGTACCGGGTGCCCAGCTTGAAGATGTTGCCGACCTCGATCGCCGGCTCGATCCTCAGCGTGGCGCCGTTGATCCGGTCGCCGGGCACCACCGCGCGGACGTCGACGGCCTCGTAGTTGAAGTCGCGGCCGGGCTCGACCCCGCGCAGGTGGGCGTCGGGCTGGTTGGCGCCGGCGACATACGGGCCCGGGGAGACGCCCTGGTCGAGCAGGATCGGCATCTGGGCGCCGACCGGGCCGATGTAGCCGGGCGGGCCGAGCCGCGCCGCGACCTCTTCCGGGTGGGCCGGGCGAAACGGCGCCCCAAGCGCGTTCTGCAGCTTGATCTCGTTGACCCGGTGGTCGCCCCGGAGCACGACCAGCCGCATCTCGTCACCGTCCAGCACGATCGGGAACGCCTTGAGCAACGCGCCGGCCGGCAGGCTCAGCTCGCTGGCCACCGCGTCGATCGTGGTCATTCCCGGCGTCGAGACGATCTCGGGCGCGTCCCGCGGGGGCTCGAGCTGCACGGGCTGGGGCTCGGCGCTCGCCACCTCGACGTTGGCGGCGTATCCGGGCGCGATCGCGACCTCGTTCTCGCCTGCCGGGCACGGCGCCATGTACTCGTGCGCGCCGGTGCCGCCCATCATGCCGACGTCGGCCTCCACGCGGTACCACTCGAGGCCGCAGCGGTCCATCATCCGGTCGTAGGCGACGACGTGCTTCTGGTAGTTCGCCTCCAGGCCCTCGGGATCGCGGTCGAACGTGTAGGAGTCCTTCATGATGAACTCGCGGGTGCGCAGAACCCCGGCGCGCGGCCGCGGCTCGTCGCGCTCCTTGGTCTGGAAGTGGTAGAGCGTGAGCGGCAGGTCGCGGTATGACTTGACCGCGGCCGCGACGTGGGTGGTCACGACCTCCTCACTGGTCATGGCCAGCACCATGTCGGCCCCCCGGCGGTCCTGGAGCTTGAACAGCTCCTCGATGCCGTAGCGGCCGCTGCGCCGCCAGAGCTCGGCCGGCTGCAGCACCGGCATCAGGATCTCCTGGCCGCCGATCGCGTTCATCTCCTCGCGGACGATCTGGACCACGCGTTGGTGCACCCGCCAGCCGGCCGGCAGCCAGGTCCAGAGGCCGGCGCCGACCTGCCGGATCAGGCCGGCGCGGACCATCAGCTTGTGCGAGAGGGCCTCCGCGTCGGCCGGAGGGTCGCGTTCGGTGGGCAGGAAGTAGGTCGAGAGACGGGTCATGAGAACCGCAGCGTACCCGGGCGTGATACAAGAAGCCGTTCTCTAGATCTAGATGCAAGGAGCACGCGCATGGCTTACGAAGTCCCGCCGCTGCCGTACGACTACAACGCGCTCGAGCCGACCATCGACGAGCAGACGATGCACCTGCACCACGACAAGCACCACCAGGCTTACGTGAACGCGGCCAACGGCCTGCTCGAAGGCACCGAATGGGCCGACAAGCCGGTCGAGGAGGTGCTGAAGAACCTCTCCTCGCTCCCGAGCGACAAGCAGACCGGGGTCCGCAACCAGGCCGGCGGCCACTACAACCACTCGCTGTTCTGGGAGTGGATGGCGCCTGGTGCCGGCGGCGAGCCCGACGGCGCCCTGGCCGATGCGCTGAAATCGGCGTTCGGCTCGTTTGACGAGTTCAAGGCGCAGTTCAAGGACGCCGGCGTCAAGCGCTTCGGCTCGGGCTGGTCCTGGCTCGTCCACGACGGCTCGGGGCTGTCGATCGTCTCGACCGCCAACCAGGACAACCCGATCTCGGACGGCAAGACGCCGCTGCTCGGCGTCGACGTGTGGGAGCACGCCTACTACCTCAACTACCAGAACCGGCGCCCGGACTACATCGACGCCTGGTGGAACGTGGTCAACTGGCCCAAGGTGGCCGAGGGGTTCTCGAAGGTCGGTTAGGGGCCGCTTCGCGGCATCCGTCGGATGAGTCGCGGCAGGCCCGCAAGGCGAGGCAGGGAGCCGAGCGGGCCGTCGCCGCGACCGCCGTTCCGCCGGGCATCCGTGCCCGGCGGGGCGCGCGCCCTGTCCGGACGGCGTACCCGGCCCCACGGACGCCGGCGAAGCCGGCCCAAAAATCCGGCTAGATGACCAACCCCGGAAAGTCATCACTCGTGCGGCCCGCCGGGACGAGTTCACCTGCACCGGCCTCTGGCGCCGGTAACCCCGCTCTCGTCGCAGGAACGGCGCCGAGTGAGGACTTTCCGGGGCTGCGTGGGCAGCCGAACGCGAGCGGCTGACTAAGCCCGCGTGAACCGCCGGCCGGCGACCGGCGAGGTCTCTTCGTCGAGTTGGGCGGCGGCCGCTTCCATCGCGGCCATGCGCTCGGGGGTCATCGCGGTGGCGTCCTCGTGCTCGGCCAGCCACTGCTCGGCCTCGGCGGC
>DATFDC010000292.1:0-10089 GCA_035252415.1 Solirubrobacteraceae bacterium | reverse complement strand
CCTGGAGGCGGGCGATCGCGCGTCCGCCGGCGGGCTCGCCCCGTATCGGGCGATGTGGATCGAGCTCGACCTCGGCCGTCCGCTGGCCGCGCTCGAGATCCTCGACGAAGGGATGACGCTGGTCGCCAACCACCCGCGGCGCGTCGGGTTCGTGCAGAGCTTCCGCGCCAAGCTCCTGGCCTACATGGGGCGGCACGACGAATCCGAGGCGGCCTCGGCAGAAGTCGCCCGGATCGCGGAGCAGCTCGGCGACCGGCATCTGATCGCCTACTCGCACTGGGAGCTGATGCGCTCCCACGCCCTGCGCGGCGACGCCCCCGAGGTCCTGCACCATGCCCAGCAGACCGAGGCGAACCGCGCGGACTGGTGGGAGGTGGCGGGGCAGGACTTCCTGGCCGAGGCGGCCGACCACCTCGACCTGGTCGAACACGTGGCGCTCGCCACCGAGTACCTGGAACGCGCGCGGAGCATGGCCGGGGACGCCGACTCGCTGATCGCGATCGCGGAGTGCGCGCAGCTATCGCGCCATGGCGATCCCGAGCTTGCCCAGGAGCGTCTCGCGGTCGTCCATCGCCACGGAATCCCACCCCGCGAGCATTGGCGGATGACCCTGCTCGACGCGCACGCGGCGCTGCGCCGCGGCGATCCGGGCGCGGGCACGCTGGCGGCACGGGCGTTCGAGCAGGCGGCTCGCCTCGGCCAGCCCCAGTGGCCGCTGATCCACGAGCGAGGCGTGACCGAGTCGCTGCTCGCCCTGGCCGCCCAGACTGCTTCGCCGGCGGCGCTCGCGCTCCAGTCCGCCTCGCTCCCGGTCGCGCTCGCGGTGCTGGGGAGATTCGAGCTGACCCGCGGCGGGCGTTCCGTGTCGCTCGGTCCCGCGCAGTCGGCGCAGCTGCTCAAGCTGGTCGCGGTGAGTGGGGGCCGGATCCAGGCCGAGCGGGCGATCGAGGCGCTGTGGCCGGACGTCGCGCCGGAGGCCGGCCGCAACCGGTTGCGAACCGTGCTCGGGCGCCTGCGCGTTCTCGCCCCCGAGTCGGTGGCCCGCGACGGTGAGACGCTCGTGCTGGGCGACGACGTCCGGCTCGACCTTGAGCAGTTTCGCCAGGAGGCCCGTCAGGCGCTGTCGCTGGGCGTGGCCGGCGGCAACGCCGCGGTGGCGATCGCCCGCTCGGCGATCGCCCGATACCGGGGCGACGTCCTGCCGCACGACCTGTACGAGGAGTGGGCGGATGCGCCGCGCGAGGACGCCCGCCGCACGATGCTCGACCTGCTCGACCTGTGTTCGGCCGCAGCCGCCCAGCGGGGCGACCTTGACGAGGCGCGGCGAATGGTCGAGCGCACGATCGAGCTCGCCCCCTACGAGGACGACCGCTACCTGAAGGTCGCCTCGATCCTTCACGAGCAGGGGCGGCGCGGCGCCGCGTTGAGCGTCCTGCGCCGGGCTCGATCGACGCTGTCGGAGCTCGGCGTGCCGCTGCCGCCCGAGCTCCAGGACTTCGAGGAGACGCTGGTCGCGTAGGGTTCCGCCGGTGCCGTACGCCACCCTGCGCTACGAGACCACCGAGAGCGGCGTCGCGACGATCGCGCTCGATCAGCCGGAGACCCGCAACGCGCTCTCGGACGAGCTGCTCGACGAGCTGATCGCCGCGTTCTCGGAGGCCCGCGACGACCCGGAGGTCCGCTGCGTGGTCCTGACTTCGACCCACGAGCGGGTGTTCTCGGCCGGCGCCAACCTGGGCGGGTTCGCGGCCGAGGTGCCGCTGGCGCACAAGCATTTCGGCACCGAGCGCTTCCCCCGCCTGTTCCGGCTGATCGGCGAGCTCGGCAAGCCGACGATCTGCGCCGCCAACGGGCACGTGCTCGCCGGGGCGCTGGGCATCGCGCTGGCCTGCGACCTGATCCTGGCGCGGGAGGGCGCGCGCTTCGGCACGCCCGAGATCAACGTCGGCGTGTTCCCGTTCATGATCATGGCGCTGATCTACCGCAACGTGCCGCGCAAGAAGACCAACGAGCTGCTGCTCCTCGGGGAGCAGATCTCGGCGGCCGAGGCGGCCGAGATCGGGATCGTCAACCGGGTGTTCCCGCCTGAGGAGTTCGAGGCCGGCGTGCGGGAGTGGGCCGAGAAGCTCGCGTCCAAGTCGCCGGTGCTCATGAAGCTGGGCAAGGACGCGATGTTCCGCCAGCAGGACATGGCCTTGCTCGACGCGCTCGACTTCCTGCGCGCCCAGCTCACGATCGCGTTCTCGACCGAGGACATCCAGGAAGGCGTGCGCGCGTTCTTCGAGAAGCGCGAGCCGGAGTGGAAGGGTCGCTGAGGCGCGGCTACGCGGCTGGCCCGCAGGTTCCGGGCTTGTAGTTCTTGAGCGTCTTGACTAGGAGCGGCGTCAGGTCGTAGGCATCCGAGGCGGCGGGCGCCGCGGGAACCGTCTGGGGGCCGTAATCCGAGAGGTTCATGGTCATGGCCAGCGTCAGATGCTGGGACTGGACGCACTCGCCGAACGAGAAGCTCATCCGGCGGAGCAGGTTCTGGGAGTCGATCCATGCGTCCATCGGCATCGTGTGGCTCCCGATCGCGTTCTCGAGCGTGGACACGCCGCGCGCCGCGGCGGCCCGTCGGTCGGCCGGGAACAGCTTCGGGTAGTTGTCGAGGTTGATCACCACGTGGTAGTGCGTCGTCTGCACGCCGTCGATCGTCGCGGTCCCCACCCGCGTGTGCTTGGCGCCCACCGCGCGCAGGTAGTCGATGAACTGCGCGGGGTTGGAGCTCTGGGTGGTCAACCCGCCGAGTCCGAACGCCCCTAGCGCGCGGCTGAAGTCGAGCTTCAGCCAGGGCTTGCCGCCGGTCAGGGAATCGAGCGCGGACTGGTTCGGGAGCTTCATGTAGATGGTCGTGCCGGACAGCCGCTCGACGATCGACACCGCGTGCCCGGCCACCGTCTCGTTGGTGGTGAACGCCCCGGTGTGCCGGGCCGTGTCGATCACGCCGGTCATCGTGCCGCGGACCGTGGTGCCGGCGGTGGTCGCGACGGTGCTAACCGACATGCGATAGCCGGGGGCCTGCGCGGTTCTCGTCGCGGCCTGGGCGACCGGATCGACCGCTCCGCTGATCGCCTTCGTGGCGCCGCAACCGGTGACCGCGGCCGCCAGCGCGATGCTCGCGAGGGTCAACGCCGCCGTGATGAGCTTCCGGCTCACGGCACCGACGATACCCGAGTCGTCCGCGTGCCAATCTTCCTGCCGTGGCCACCGACACTCCCACCAGCCTGCTGCGCCCGCTGGCCGACGACCTGCGCGAACGGCGCGAGCGGATCAAGCTCGGCGGCGGTCCCGAGAAGATCGCCGCTCAGCACGCGGCCGAGAAGCTGACCGCCCGGGAACGGATCGATCTGCTGATCGATTCCGGGACGTGGGTCGAGCTCGGGATCCACGGGCGGCCGCACTTCTCCCAGCGGGCCATGGACGGTCGCGAGGCGCCGGCCGACGGGGTGGTGACCGGCTACGGGAAGATCGACGGGCGGCTGGCCGCCGTGGCCGCGTACGACTTCACGGTGATGGCCGGGTCGATGGGGATGACCGGCGAGCTCAAGGTCAGCCGGCTGCGCGAGCTCGCGCTGACCAAGCGGATGCCGATGATCTGGCTGCTCGATTCGGCGGGTGCCCGGATCCAGGAGGCGGTCGGGTCGCTGTTCGCCGGGTCGGGGCACCTGTTCCGCGAGGAGGTCGTGGCGTCGGGGGTGGTTCCCCAGATCGCCGCGCTGATGGGACCCTGCGCGGCCGGCACGGCCTACATCCCCGGGCTGGCCGACTTCGTTCCGATGGTGCGCGGCCGGGGTTCGATGGCCCTGGCCGGACCGCACCTGGTTCGCGCCGCGGTGGGCGAGGACGTGACACAGGAGGAGCTCGGCGGCTCCCGGGTCCACTGCCGCAAGTCCGGCGTGGGCGACCTCGAGGTGGAATCCGACGAGGCCTGCGTCGACGCGATCAAGCAGTACCTGAGCTACTTCCCCCAGCACTGCGAGGAGCCGCCGCCGGTGATCTCGTGCCGCGATCCGGTCGACCGGGGCGACGAGGAGCTGCTCGACGTGCTGCCCGAGTCGAACCGCAAGCCCTACGACATGTACGAGGTGATCCGGCGAATCGTCGACGACGGCGTGTACTTCGACCTCAAGCCGCAGTGGGCCAAGACGATCATCACCTGCCTGGCCCGGTTCGACGGCCGGCCGGCCGGGATCGTGGCCAACCAGCCGCGCCAGCTCGGCGGGATCCTCGACAACGACTCGGCCGACAAGGCCGCCCGGTTCATCAACTTGTGCAACGCCTACGGCATCCCGCTGGTCTTCCTGATGGACGTGCCCGGGTTCATGGTGGGAACCAAGGTCGAGCAGGCCGGAATCATCCGCCACGGCGCGAAGATGCTCTACGCCACAGCCAACGCCACCGTGCCCAAGGTCACCGTGGTGCTGCGCAAGGCGTACGGCGCCGGCTACTACGTGATGTGCGGCCGGGCCTACGAGCCCGACCTGATCGTCGCCTGGCCCTCGGCCGAGATCAGCGTGATGGGCGCCGAGGGCGCGGTCGAGATCATCTTCCGCAAGCAGGTCCAGGAGGCCGAGGATCCGGCGGCCAAGCGCCAGGAGCTGATCGAGAACTTCCGCCAGATCATCGACGTGTACGTGGCCGCGGGCAACGACATGATCGACGATGTGATCGACCCGCGAGAGACGCGGCCGACGATCTGCCGGGCTTTGGAGATGGCGGCAGGAAAACGTGTCGCTCGCCCGTGGAAGCGAAACGGCGTGGTCCCCGTCTGATGTTGGACGACCCCGTCGTAATCACCTGCGCGATCTCCGGCGCGATCGCCAACCGCGACCAGTGCCCGGCGATCCCGTACACACCCGAGGAGTACGCGGCGGAGGCTCGGCGGATCGTCGACGAGGGGGGCGTGCACATCCACATCCACGCTCGGCGGCCCGACGGGACGCCGTCCTACGAGGTCGAGGATTTCGTGGCCATCCGGGACGCGATCCGCTCCGATGTCGGCGACGCCGTCATCGTGAACTTCTCGACCGGCACGGTCGGCGTGCCGGTGGCCAAGCGGATCGCCTACCTGGAGGCCGGGCGGCCGGAGGTCGCGGCTTTGAACATGGGGTCGATGAACTACGCCAAGTACTCGCGCAGCCGCAAGGACTTCGTGTTCAAGTTCGTGTTCACCAACCCGTTCGACGAGATCATCGAGCTGCTCGAGGCGATGCGCCGGCTGGACATCAAGCCCGAGCACGAGTGCTTCGACGTCGGCCACGTCGGCTCGCTCGCGCCGCTCGTCGACATGGGCCTGCTCGACGCGCCGCTGCACGCGGACTTCGTGATGGGGGTCGTCGGGGGTGTGCCGGCGAGCGCGCGCAATCTCGCGGTGATGGCGGAGAACCTGGCCGCGGTCGGGCCGGGGCGCCACCACTGGGGGGTGATCGGCATCGGGCGCGACCAGTGGATGCTGGTCGCCGCGGCCCTCACGCTGGGCGGCTCGATCCGGGTCGGCCTCGAGGACAACTTCTACCTGCCCGACGGCGAGATGGCGCGCTCCAACGGCGAGCTGATCGCGGCGGCCCGGCGGCTGACCGAGCAACTGGGCCGGCGCCCGGCCACGGTTGAGGAGGCCCGGGGGTTACTGGGGATTGGGGCCCATGAGCCTGCCGCTTGAGGGGCTGAAGGTCCTCGACCTGACCCGCCTGCTCCCGGGCGGCTTCTGCTCGATGCTCCTGGCCGACTTCGGCGCCGACGTGATCAAGGTCGAGGACACCGGACTGGGGGACTACGTCCGCTGGGCGCCGCCGTTCTACGAGGGCGTCGAGGCCAGCGCCCGCAGCGCGCTGTTCCTGTCGCTCAACCGGGGCAAGCGGTCTGTGCGCGTCGATCTCAAGTCGGATGCCGGCAAGGAGGTGCTGCTGCGCCTGATCCGGGACGCCGACGTGCTGCTCGAGTCGTTCCGGCCGGGAGTGCTGGACCGCCTGGGCGTCGGCTACGAGCGGCTTCGCGAGACGAATCCGGGGCTCATCTACGCCGCGATCACCGGCTACGGGCAGGACGGCCCCGGACGCGAGCGCTCGGGCCACGACCTCAACTACCTCGGGCTGAATGGCATCCTCGGGCTGAGCGGCGAGGCGGACGGACCGCCGGTCTCCTCCTCGGCGCAGATCGCCGACCTGGGCGGCGGCGCGCTGATGGCGGTGGTCGGCGTTCTGATCGCCCTGCGCGAACGCGACCGGAGCGGGCAGGGCCAGTTCGTCGACTGCTCGATGTTCGACGGGTCGCTGTCGTTCCTGGCCATGCTGGCGGCCGAGATGCTGGCCGGGGGCCAGGTCCCGCGCCGGGGCGAGTTGCGGCTGGCCGGGGGGATCGTCTGCTACCGCCCGTACCGCTGCGCCGACGGCTACGTGACGCTCGGCGCGCTCGAGCCCAAGTTCTGGGCCGCGTTCTGCCGGGGCGTCGGCCGCGAGGACCTGGCCGAGCACGCCTTCGACCCGCCCGGCTCGGACACCCACCGCGCCCTCGAGGCGATCTTCGCCGAGCGCACCCGCGAGCAGTGGCGCGCGTTCGCGGCCGAGCACGACTGCTGTCTGGAGCCGGTGCTGGGCCTGGACGAGGCGCTCGACGGCGACCTGGTCGCCGCCCGGGACATGGTGGTCTCGCTTGACCAGCCGGGGGCCGAGCAGCCGGTCAGGCTGCTCGGGCTGCCGTTCAAGCTGAGCCGGACGCCGGGCGACGCGACCCGGGCGCCGGGACCGGGGCTCGGGGAGCACACCCGCTCGGTGCTCGGCGAGGCCGGGTTCACGGACGCCGAGATCGACGCCCTCCTCGAGTCCGGGGCCGTGGCCGGGCCGGCGGACGCCGTGCACAGCGGCAGGTTCATGGCCTGAAAGATCTCGCGGTGCCGACCCGGTACTCAACGCCCCGCCCCCGGGGTAAACTGGCTGACTGACTGGTCAATCGACTACTCTGCAGAGGGGAGCGCGCCATGCGTGTGGGCGCCGTTCAGCTTAACGCCACCGAGGACGTCGACCGCAATGTTCAGACTGCCGATCGGCTCGTCCGGCAGGCCGCCGGCCTCGGGGCCGAGGTCGTCGTGCTCCCCGAGAAGTGGAGCGTGCTCGGGACCGATGAGCAGATGACCGCGGGAGCCGAGCCACTCGACGGCCGGTGCATCTCGTGGGCGCGGGCGACCGCGCGCGAGCTCGGGATCGAACTGGTCGCGGGGTCGATCGTCGAGCAGGTGGACGGCCGCGAGAAGTCGGCCAACACCAGCGTGCACGTGGGCGCCGACGGCGAGGTGCGCGCGGTGTACCGCAAGCTCCACATGTTCGACGTCGAGGTCGACGGCGACATGTACGCCGAATCCGCCCACGAGGACGCCGGCGACGAGGTCGTCGTCTCGAAGCTCCCCGGCGGGATCAAGCTCGGAATGACCATCTGCTACGACGTCCGCTTCCCCGAGCTCTACCGGATGCTCACGATGCGGGGCGCGCAGGTGCTGCTCGTGCCCGCGGCGTTCACGCTGGCCACCACCCGGGACCACTGGGAGGTCCTGCTGCGCGCCCGCGCGATCGAGAACCAGTGCTTCGTGGTCGCCCCCAATCAGATCGGCGCCCATCCACCCGGCCACCGCGCCGGTGGACGTTCGCTGATCATCGACCCCTGGGGCCTCGTGCTCGCGAGCGCCCCGGACATCGAGACCGCGATCGTGGCCGATCTCGACTTCGCGACGCTCGAGGGCGTGCGGCGCAGGATCCCGGCGCTCGAGCATCGCCGGCCGGACGTATACGGCTGGAAGGTTTGATGGCCGCCTCCGGCACCGCAGCCACCGACAAGCGCCGGATGATCCTCGACGCCGCGATGCGGGTGTTCGCCCGCCAGGGCTTCCACACCTGCCGGGTGTCGGACATCGCCGACGAGGCCGGGGTCGCGTACGGGTTGGTCTACCACTACTTCTCTTCCAAGGACGAGATCCTCGACACGCTGTTCCTCGAGCGCTGGAACGTGATGCTTCAGGCGATCGCCGAGGCCGATCGCTCGCAGCCCTCCCCGCGCGAGAAGCTCCGGGCGATCGCCGGGTTCATCGTTGACTCCTACCGCTACGAGCCCGAGCTGATGAAGGTGATCGTGGTCGAGGTGACCCGGGCGGCCAACACGTTCGGCCGCACCCATCTGACCAAGATCCGCGAGGCCTACGAGCAGATCGCGGGCATCGTCGCCCGAGCCCAGGCGCAGGGCGTGTTCCGGGCCGAGATCACCCCCGAGTTCGGGGCCCTGGCCTTCTACGGCTCGATCGAGCAGGTCCTCACTCGCTGGATCTTCGACCGCGACGCGGTCGACGAGGACGAGCTCGAGGGCGCCAAGACGATGATCGTCGAGACGATCTGCCGCGGTCTGGAGCGCGACGCCGTACCGGCGTCGACGGTAGCCGCCTCCCCTTCTGCTTGAATCCTCTGGCGATGACTGAGAGCCCCTTGATCAAGCGCCTGCTCTGGTCGGGCTTGCTCGCCGGAACTGGCGCGCTCGCGACGCTCGTGTCCACGCGCATCGCTTCGATGATCTGGATGCGCGTGTTCGGCGAAGACCCGCCCGAGTGACCGACGACACCCCGACCTCGACCGCACCCGCCTGGGAGGCCCCACCGGGCGCGGCAGCATCGGCGGCGCCGGCCGGCGGCGGAACCTCGGTGCCGGACCGCGCCGCCGCGATCGTCAACGAACGTCCGGAAGTCGCCGTGGGAGCCGCCTTCGGTGGCGGCCTTCTGCTCGGCCTGATCCTCAAGCGCCTTGCCCGGTAGCAACGGTAAGCCAGACAATCTCGCCACCGCGGTGAGCGAGGTCTCCGAGCGGGTCTCGAACCTGATCCGCGAGGAGATCGAGCTGGCCAAGGCCGAGGTCGGCCGGAAGGCATCGCACCTGCTCAAGGGGACGATCGCGGTCGCGGCCGGCGCGGTGTTCGGACTGTTCGCGATCATCATCGGCCTCGAGGCGCTCGCCTGGGGGCTCGACGCGATCCTCGTGCAGGGCGCCGGTGCGATCTGGAACGGCTTTGCGATCGTATTCGGGGTCCTCGCGATACTCGCGATCCTCGCGTTCGCCACCGCCGCCCGCCTGCTCAAGCGCGGAGCCCCGCCGACCCCGACGATGGCCATCGACGAGGCCAAGCGGATCCGCGAGACCGTGGCCGCCAAGAGCGAGGGCGACGGCTGATGCCGACGCGCAGCCCGGAGGAGATCCGGGCCTCAATCGAGCACAACCGCCAGGAGCTCGGCAACTCGCTGGAGAAGCTGCGGCGCGAGGTGGGGGAGCTGACCGACTGGCGCAGCCAGATTCGCCAGCACCAGCGCCAGGTGCTGATCGGGGCGGGCATCGCCGGATTCGTGCTGGGTGGGGGGATCGCCGCCCTCGGCGCGCTCGCCTTCGGAGGACGCCGGCGCCGGCAGGACGCTCGCTGAGCCTCGCGCGCTCAGCGCCACTCACGAGCAGGATTCTTCGGACCCGGCGTGACCAGCACCCTCGCCACCGGCGCGACCGGCTTCATCGGGGGCCACGTCACCCGGCTGCTCGTGCAGCGGGGCGACGAGGTGCGCGCGCTGGTCCGGCCAGGCTCTGAGGCGGCGTCGCTTAAGGGGCTGGGGGTGGCCGTCGTGCGCGGCGACGTGAGCGACCGGGGCTCGGTCCAGCGCGCGCTGCGCGGGGTCGATAGCGTGTTCCACCTCGCCGGCACGACCAACCTGCGCCTGCCCCGCGCGGAGGTGTTCGCGCTGAATGTCGAGGGGACCGGGAACGTGCTCGAGGAGGCGCTGCGCAGCGGGGTGGAGCGCGCCGTCTACACCTCGTCGGTGGCGGCGATCGGCCCGGCCCGGCGCGGCTCGGTGGCCACCGAGACGGGCGTGTGGCACGCCGCCCGCTACGGGATCCCGTACGTGGATGCCAAGCACGAGGCCGAGGAAGTGGTTTTCGGATTGGCGGACCGCGGGCTGCCGGTGGTGATCCTCAATCCGGCGCATGTGCTCGGCGCCGGGGATCCGGGGCGCTCCTCCACCGTGCTCGTCCGGCGCTT
>DATFDC010000291.1:0-3237 GCA_035252415.1 Solirubrobacteraceae bacterium | reverse complement strand
CTCCGAAGCCTCAGGCTCCACCGCGGCCTCAGGCTCCGCCGCGGCCTCGGCCTCCGGCTCAGCCGCCGCCTCGGGCTCGGGCTCGGGCAGCTCCTGCACGTCCGGCGCCTCGACGGTGTCGGGCGTCGCGGCCGCCGTGGGCTCGTCCTCCCGGACGGGCGCCGGCGCCTCGCCGCTCACCAGGCCCTGGTCGGCAATCGCCTGCAGCTGAATCGCCAGGCCGGCGATCAGCGCGTTCAGCCCGCGGACCAGGCCGGTGATCGGGGCGGCGATCGTGCCGACGAGCTGCGCGTGGAGCACCTCGCGTGCGGGCAGGCGGGCGATCGCCACGACGTCGGCAGCGCTCAGCGTGCCGCCGTCCATCAGCCCACCCTTGAACTCCAAGGTGTGCAGGGCGCGGGCGGCGTCGTTCAGCGCCTTGGCCGCCAGCGCCGCGTCGCCGGTAACGAACGCCAGGGCGGTCGGGCCGGTGAGCAGATCCTTGAGCGCCGTCGCGCCGGCCTCGTCCGCGGCGCGCTCGGTCAGCGAGTTCTTGACGATCCGGAAGCGGGTTCCGGACTCGCGCAGCCGGGCGCGCAGATCGGCTGCCTGCGCCACCGAGATGCCGCGGTAGTCCACGGCGAACACGGCGTCGGAGGACCGGATCTGCCCGGCCAGCTCCTCTACGACTGCTGCTTTCTGATCTCGGTTCATTCGAGTCCCTCTTCGTAAAAACAAAGACGCCCGCGTCACCGGCGGGCGTCGAACCGAGGAACCGAGGCTCCAGGAGACTCGAGGCGCCGCCTACCCCGGACTTACTCGGTCGCCGGAGGTCTCGGGCAGTGCTCTTGCAATAAGACAGTTTAGGCGGCTACGGGCTCCTCGACGATGTCACGGGTCCGGGTCGGGTCGACCTTGACCCCCGGCCCCATGGTCGTGGCCACGGTGACCGTGCGGATATAGCGTCCCTTGGCCGCCGACGGCTTGGCCCGGATCAGCTCCTCGATCACCGCCGCGTAGTTCTGGAGCAGCGCTCGATCCTCGAACTCGCGCTTGCCGATCACCAGGTGGACGATCGCGTTGCGGTCGGTCCGGTACTCGACCTTGCCGGCCTTGGACTCCTCGACCGCCTTGGCCACGTCCATCGTGACCGTCCCGACCTTGGGGTTCGGCATCTTGCCGGCGGGACCGAGGATCCGGCCCAGGCGCCCAACTACCGGCATCAAATCCGGCGTCGCGATCGCCACGTCGAAGTCGTCGAACCCGTCCTGGATCCGCTGGGCCAGGTCCTCGGCGCCGACCACGTCCGCCCCGGCCTCCTCGGCCTCGCGCGCCTTGTCGCCCTGGGCGAACACCGCGATCTTGACCTCCTTGCCCAGCCCGTTGGGCAGGGCGATCGTGCCGCGCAGCTGTTCGTCGGCGTGGCGCACGTTCAGCCCGGTGCGGACATGCACCTCGACCGACTCGTTGAACTTCACGCGCGCGAGCTGCTTGATCAGCGCGATCGCCTCGGCCGGCGAGTACTCGCGCTCGCGATCGAAGCGCTTGCGGGCCTCCTCATATGTCTTTCCGCGATGTGCCATGTCTCAGACGACCTCCACACCCATTGAGCGAGCGGTACCGGCGATGATCTTCGCGGCGGCGTCGATATCGCCGGCGTTCAGATCCTTCATCTTCTTCTCGGCGATCTGGCGCAGCTGATCCTGGGTGATCTGAGCCACCTTGGTGCGGTTGGGCTCGGCCGAGCCCTTCTCCAGGTTCAGCGCCTGCTTGATCAGCACGGCCGCGGGCGGGCTCTTGGTGATGAACGTGAACGACCGGTCCTCGTAGACCGTGATCACGACCGGGATCACCGTGCCCAGGTCGCCCTGGGTCTGCGCGTTGAACGCTTTGACGAACTCCATGATGTTCACGCCGTGCTGGCCGAGCGCCGGCCCGACCGGCGGCGCGGGCGAAGCCTGTCCACCCACCGCCTGCAGCTTGATCTGGGTCAGAACCTTTTTCGCCACGCCAACTCCTAGATCTTCTTGACCTGATCGAACCCGACCTCGACCGGCGTCTCGCGGCCGAAGATCGACACCAGCACCTTGAGCCGCTGCGCGTCCTCGTTGACCTCGGAGATCTCACCACTGAAGTCCGACAGCGGGCCCGAGATGACCTTGACCGACTCGCCGATCTGGAACGTGGCGCGGCTGCGCGGCCGGACCTCCTGCTCGCGGTGGAGCAGGCGGTTGACCTCGTCCTGAGTGAGCGGCACCGGCTCGTTCGAGGCTCCCACGAACCCGGTCACGCCCGGCGTGCCCTTGACCAGCGACCACGAGTCCTCGTTCAGGTCCATGTTCACGAGCACGTAGCCCGGCATCGTCCGCTTCTCGACCGTGATCTTCTGGTTGTCCTTCATCTCCGAGACGGACTCGGTCGGCACCACGATCTGGCGCACAGCCTGCTGCTGCCCGAGCGACACGATCCGGTGCTCGAGGTTGTGCTTGACCTTGTTCTCGTGACCCGAGTAAGTGTTTACGACGTACCAGCGAAACATTCTGTTGTCCTAGTTAGGCCCTCCCAGCCAAGAGCGCTCGACAGCGCTCACTTCAAGATGAAAGTTACGAGCTTGCCGGAAACCAGGTCCGCCAAGCCGAGAAACGCCGCGGCGACGATCACGAACCCGATCACGACTCCCGTGGCCTGCATCACCTGACGGCGATCGGGCCACTGTACTCGTTGCAGCTCGCGCCAGCATCCTTGCAGGAAGCCGATCAGCCGCTCGAAGATCCCCGCCCGGTGCTCGGCACGGGCCGGTCCGGGGGCCGCCGCCTCGCGCACCGCCCCGTCCTCGATCGACTCCTCGACCTCGGCTTCGAACTCGGCCTCGTCGGCCGCATCGTCGGGTTCCGGCTCGGCCGGCCGCCCCATCGCGAGCTGCGACTCGGCCAGCTCCACGTCCGGCGTGGCGTGGTCGAGCGGATCCGGGGCGCCGTTCTGATCGCGCTCGAGCGCCCGCGCCGGCTCGTCCGAGACGTCGGTGACGGTCGGAGTGCCGGGCAGTACGCCCGGGACCCCCGAGCGACCGCCAGACTGCGAGCCTCCAGCCTGCGGTGGCCGGCGGGTCCGCCGGTCTTTGGCGCGTTTCCGGTTACGAGCCACGGGTCGTCCGGCGCCGGCTCAGCGCGTCTCGCGGTGCGGCGTGTGACGCCTGCACCAGCGGCAGTACTTACGCAGCTGGAGCCGCTCCGGGTTGTTCCGCTTGCTCTTGTTCGT
>DATFDC010000290.1:0-13276 GCA_035252415.1 Solirubrobacteraceae bacterium | reverse complement strand
GACGTCGGCACCCAGAACCTCGGCGCCATGGTGCACGACGTCCTTCGCGATCGCGCCGGTGCGGTGGTCCTGGCCGGCAAGACCCCCTACGGCGAGGATGCGCTTTCGCCGGGGGGGCGCTCCAGCCCGATCCACTGGCGCCAGGATGTTCCCGACCAGGCAGGGATCGTCAGGCCCTACGCCAAATGGACGGCCGAGCTGACCCGCTCTCAGGACACCGCCCGGGTGGTCGGGCGGGCCGTGCAGGTGGCCGCCGGGGGGATTCCCGGGCTCGCGTACCTCACGCTGTCGCGGGACGTGCTGATGGAACCGGCCGGCCCCCCGGAGCTGCGACGCAGCATCGGCTTCGCCCGGCCGGTGGCGCCCGCCATCGAGGCCGCCGCGCTGGATGAGCTTGCCGAGCGGGTGGCCCGAGCCGAGCGTCCGTTGATCGTGACGAACCGCGCGGGACGCACACCCGCCGGCGCCGAAGCCCTCGACCGCCTCAGCGAGCTCGCGGCGATTCCGGTGACCGGCCGGCCGGAGACCGTCAACCTGGTCAGCACCCACCCGATGTGCGTGCGCTCACAAGCTCACGCCCTATCGCTGCTCGAGGCTGCCGACCTGGCGCTGATCGTCGACTGCGACGTGCCGTGGGTTCCCAAGACGACAGCCCCGAACCCTGGCTGCTACGTGGCGCAGATCGACCGTGACCCGATCAGGGCGGACATGCCGCTGTGGACATTTCCGGTCGATCTGGCTCTGACCGCCGAGCCGGCCGTGGCGCTGCGACAGCTGACCGACGCCGTGGAGCGGCACGCTCAATCGTCCACGACGCGCTGGGAGAAGCGCCGCCGCATCCTGGAACCGGCGATCGCCGACTCGACTCAGTCAGTCCGCGACTCGGTCGCGAAGCAGGGACTACCGGCGACCGACATCCGGGCGGTGGTGCTGGCGCTCAGCCAGGCCCTCGACCCGGGTTGCCTGGTCGTCGAGGAGGCGGTGTCGAACCTCGGGCCGATCGCCGAGCTGCTCGACCGGCCCGAGCCACACACCATGTTCTCGGCGGGCGGCCCCGGATTGGGATGGGCGCCTGGGGCGGCGGTGGGCATCAAGCTGGCCAGGCCCGATCGCCAGGTGGTTGCGGTGGTCGGCGACGGTGCATTCATGTTCGGGGTGCCCACCGCCGCGCTCTCCCTGGCGGCGGAGGCCCGCGCGCCGGTCGTGATCGTCGTGCTCAACAACGGTGGCTACCGGGCGAGCCGTCTGCCGGTCCTGCAGCTGTTTCCCGACGGGGTCTCGGCGACGCGCGGCAACGTCGTCGGAGCGAGCTTCACCCGGGCTCCGGACTTCGTGAAGATCGCTGAGGGCTGCGGCGCTTACGGGACTCGCACGGACGGTGCCGATGGTCTCCCGGAGGCGTTGGCCCGGGCTCTGTCCACCACCCGGGAAGGCCAGTCCGCAGTGATCGACGTCCACATCGAGCAGGACTGAAAACGGCAGGTCAGTCCCGGCTGAGCATGCGCTCGTAGCCGCCCCCGAGCACCTCGGTGGGTGGAACGCCACACTCGATCTGGGCCGCCAGCTCGGCCTCGCGGGCGCCGAGCTGCTCGGCCGCAGCCAGCACCTGCTCAGCGGGCCCGAACGGCACGAACACCACGCCACTGCCGTCGGCGATGACGAGATCGCCGGGCGCCAGGGTGACGCCGTTGATCGTCACGGTGGAGTTGGTGGCGAGCTCGATCATGCGGCCGCGCGCCGTCGCGGTACCGCGGCCCGGGCGTAGAGGGGAAAGCCCAGCTCCTGCGCCTCGTCGACGTCGCGACACGCGCCGTCCACGATCACCCCCCGGACCCCGCGGCCACGCGCCGCCCGGGAAAGCAGGCCGCCGCATCTGGGCACCCGGGCGATCGAGCTCGCGGGCGGAGCGCGTCAGAGACGACGCACGTGTCGAGCGTCGAGAGCCGGTCGAGCAGCGCGTCCGCCATAGGCGCGGGTCCTCAGCTCCAGACCGTCTGCGCCACGCGCGCCACCGTCTGGAGCTTACGCCGCTGGGCCTCCTCGTCGACCAGGTTGCCGGGGAACGTCGAGGCGAAGCCGCATTGCGGGCTGAGCGCGAGCCGGTCGAGCGGAACGTACTGCGCCGCCTCCTCGATCCGGGCGATCACCTGCTCGTCGGGCTCGAGCTCGGGCTCCTTGGTGGTCAGCAGGCCGAGCACCACGGTCTTGTCCGGGGGCACGAAGCGCAGCGGCTCGAAGGTGCCGGCGCGAGGCGTGTCGTATTCCAGGAAGAGCCGCTCGACGTGGAGCTCCGAGAACAGCTGCTCGGCGATCGGGTCATAGCCGCCGTCGGCGTACCAGGTGCTCTGATGGTTGCCGCGGCACACATGCATGGCCCAGGTGACTTCCGGGAACGCGTCGATCAACTCGTTGTCGAACGCGATCATCCTCCCAAGCCAGGTCTCCGGATCCATGCCGAGCTCGCGCATCCGCTCGCGCGTTTCGGGCATCACCAGCGCGCTGTAGCGCGGGCAGTCGAGCTGGATGTAGTCAAAGCCCGCGTCGATCAGCCCATGCACCAGCTCACCGATCAGCGGAATGAGCGTCGCCAGGAACTCCTCGCGGGTGGCGTACGCCTCGTCGGAGACGCCGGGAACGTACAGCTGGCTGGCGTATGACGGGCTGGGCAGGGTGGGCTTGACGGGCCGGCTCGCATGCTGGCGGGCGAAGCTCACCTCCTCGAGCGGCAGGTTGTCCTTAAGCGTCACGGTGCCGGTGAGCGCCGGCAGCATCGAGCGGCGGGGGCCGCTCTGCGAGAACAGGCCGATCTGCTCGCTTCGCCCGAAGCCGCCGAGGCCGGAGGTGAGCGGATCGGTCCAGGCCGAGCGCCGCATCTCGCCGTCGGTGACCACCTCGATCCCGCAGGCCTCCTGCAGGGCGATGCACTGGCAGACCGCGCGATCCTGTGCCGCGCGGAGCTCGTCGTCTCCCAGCTCGCCGGCGTTGTGGCGGGCGACCACGTCCTTCAGGTAGGCCGGTCGCAGCAGGCTGCCGACGACCTCCGCCCGTGCTCCGTTCACGATCATCTCACGACTCCTTGCTCATGCGGCCCACCGAGCGAACGTGAGCCCGCAGCCGGTGCCGGCGGCCGTCCGGTAAACCGGAATGTAGTCATCCCATGCCAGCTGCATTTCCTGGCATGCGGCCGCCACCACGATCCAGTTGCGGACCTCCGAGTTTCCCGAGTTCAGCAGGTGCGGGGGCAGCTCGCAGAGGGCCTGCGCATCGCCGGCGCGGAGCGCCTCGAGCGTCTGGTGGTCCAGCGCCTCGTCGTTGAAGAAGTGGCTGAGGCCACCCGAGGCGACCAGCGCGACCCGCAGGCCCTCCGGATATGCCTCGATCGCGTCTCGCAGCGCCAACCCGAGCTCGTAGCAGCGCGCCGGAGGCAACTGGTTTGGCGGCCGGTACGTGTTGACGAACACCGGTACGAGCGGAATCTTCCTCGTCCACCGGCTTCACGCTGCTGGACTCGGGCAATTACACGGTGACCTGTACATGGGACTGCTAAAGGGAGCACCCGACCCACTCGCCGCGCGAGTTTACGAATCGTGGCTGTTCACACCCCAGGCAGCCAAGGTGATAGCCACGGAGGGCGCCTATTCCGCGTTGCGGGGCTCTCCCAGCCCGACCGGGCTGCCTTCCTACGGCTCGATCAACGTCCTCAGGCCGATTCCGTTCTCGCAGGTCGAGAGCGCAGACAACGGCGCAATTCAGGCGGCCAAGAAGTACTGGGGTGGATAACCGACGGGAGATGACGGTATGAAGATCGATGCGTTTGCCCATATCCTGCCCCCGAACTACACCGAGCGCGTGTTTGAGTTGCTGCGCGCTCGGGGTGACACCAGCGCCGCCCAGTACGAAGGGATGATGGCGCTGGACCCGACGCTGCAGAACCTCGATGAGCGCCTGCGGTTCATCGATCAGTTCGGCGCCGACTACCGCCAGGTACTGGTGATGGCCCACACCTCGGTCGAGCACGAGCCACCGGAGGTGGCGCGGGATCTCGCCCGCGTCGGAAACGAGGAGTTGGCGGCCGTGGTGGAGGCCCATCCGGACCGCTTCGCCGGATGGGTGGCGCAGGCCGCGCTACAGGACGGAGAGCGCGCGCTCGAGGACATCGAGCAGGCAATCGACGAGGGCGCACTCGGCGTGCAGGTATTCACGGCCATGCAGGGTCGCTGCCTGGATCACCCCGACTACGAGCCGTTCTTCGCGCTGATGGCGCGCATGGACCGGACGGTGTGGATCCACCCGAACCGGACCGTGCAGTGGTCGGACTTCCCGCTGACCGAGCCCGAGTCCCGCTACGGCCTGTACGTCCGCGCGGGGTGGCCAACCGACACGACCGTGACCATGGCACGGCTGGTGTTCGCCGGCTACCTGGAGAGGTGGCCGGAGCTGAAGATCCTCGTGCACCACAGCGCCGGCACGGTTCCGATGCTTGCCGGACGGCTGAAGACGCTCCAGCCCACGCCAGACAACGACGAAGTCGCGGCGCGGCTGCGTCGTCCCGTGCTCGACTACCTCAAGCGCTTCTACGCCGACACGGCGAACTTCGGCAACCCGATCGCGCTGCGCGCTGCGCTCGACTTCTTTGGTCCCGACCACGTCCTGTTCGGGACGGACTTCGGGTTCAGCATGGAGTTCGCCCCCGAGACGATCGATGACGTCGAATCCGTGATCAAGGACGAAGAGGTCAAGCGGAAGGTCTACGAGGACAACGCGCGGCGCGTGTTGCGCCTGGAGGAGGCGGCCCTGGTCGACTGAGCCGGTTCCGCCTCCGCGTCGAAGTGGTCGTGAATCAGGCCGATCAGCAGCTCGAGGGCGTCGGATGCCTGGCCGAGCTGACGCAGTTCCCGCGCGCTCAGGTCGCCTAGCACCTCCCGCATCACCCGCCGCGACTGCTCGCGCATGTCCTCGAGCTCGGCCCGTCCGCGCTCGGTGACGCTCACCATCACGACGCGTCGGTCCGGCGCACTGCGCTCGCGCCTGACGAGCTCCAGCGACTCCAGCCGCGCGACCATCCGGGTGGCCGCGGACTGTCCGATCCCCTCCTGGCGGGCGATCTGCGAGATCTGCAACGGCTTGGCCGAGAGCGCGAACAGAACGCTCCGCATGCCGCGCGGCAGAGAGCTGCCGGTGGCGCCGTAGAGCAGCCTGGCCAGGCCGGAAACCCGGCGAGGCAGCTCGTTGGCCAGGTCATCGAGCTCGGCCCAACGCGCGGAAGCGCTGACGATGGAGCCAGCCGTCAACGGTGAACTCCTGCACCCTGGGTCCAATCTGAGGCGCGTGGTGAGCTGTTCTGGCAGGGCACGGCGCCCGCCACGATAGCGGGCGGGTCAGCCCGATCAGACGGCGGTCACACCCCTGGAGGGGTCTCAGCCCCGACTCCACGGGTCCACGAACACGTCATCGACGCGCGGATTCCCGGAGACGCCGCTGAACGCCACCGCGACCTGGGCGGTGCCGCCTGACGGCGCCCCCAGCACGGCTGAGTTCGTCAACACCACCGGCGTCGGCGCCCACCCGCCGCCGGCGGCGACCACGCCAACCGGGATCACCGAGCTCCCGTCGACCACATTCACGGCAACCGATCCCGTGCCCGCGACGAAGAACCGGATCGCCGGGTCGGTGACATCGACGCAGGTCAGAGGGGACTGGGCGGATGACCCGGGGGGCAGAGACAGCGAGGAGGATCCGAGCGTGCCGGTTACCGCGAATGGCTCGCTTCCGGCGACGCGCTCGGCTCCGCCCGCCAACGTCCACGACGAGCTCTCGAAGTCGCCGCCGGGCGCGAGCTCGTACTCGGCGTAGTCCAGCCATGGGGCAAACGGCTGGCTGAGTGCGGAGACGCTGCAGGTGTTTATGCCGGTGGAAGGTGTGGAGCCAACCGGGTCGGCACCGGCAACGGAAACAGTCGGCGCGAGAAGATCTGCGGCTCCCAGCGTGCACACCACCGAGACAGTCCAGATCAAGCGACGGGCTGAGTTGCGCATGGCATCTCTCCACGGGTTGGCAGGCGTCATCCGCCCGGTTGGCTCCAATGTGAACCCCGTGCAATCGACGGGGCTCTCCTCTGGGCATTGGTATTTCCGGGATGACCGGGTCGCCCTGATGAGCTTCATCAAGTGCGACCGATGAGTTTTTTCATCGGTGCCGGCGACGAGGAAGCTCGAGGATCCGCGGCTGCGCGGTCAGGCCACCGCGCCACGATCCTCAGCGGCCGGCGCCGCCATGCGCGGGCTTGCCAACAGCCGCGTCATCAGCCGCCCGGGAACGACCGCCTCGCCGACGGCAGCCAGAACCGCGAGACGCGCGATCTGATCCGGAGCGGCGTCCTTGTCGATGTGCCCGACCGCGCCGGCGCGGATCGCCGCCAGCACTGCTGCGTCCCAGTCGGCGCTGGTGGAGACCGTCACGACGCGAATCCGCGGCAGCATGCCGACCAGCACCCGGATCAACTCGATCCCGCCCGCAGGCGGCACCCCGATGTCGACCAGCAACAAATCCGGGACATTCCCGCGGACCTGCTCGAGCGCCTCTCGGCCGTCACAAGCTCCGATGACCGACCCGACTTCGGCCGCCTCCCCCAAGACGCGCTGAAGCATCCGGCGGGCAAACCCGTCCCCGTCGACGACCAGGATCCGCACCTCCTGGCTGCGCGCACCGGAAGGCACCCCTTGCTCCGGACCAGCCCGGCCGAGCCGGTCGATCACAGCCCGGTCGATCGCGGCAACCGACTCCTCCTGGTCGAGCGCCGCCCGATACGCCGCGAATGCCGCCGGCCGGTCGTCGGCCGACGCGAACAGCCACTCGCAGTACGCATCGTCGACCGCGCACGCCTCGCGCCACTCGGCAGAGGGTTCGCCCGCCTCGTCCTCGAGGGTCCCTACGGCCACGGTGATCCTTCCGTGCGGTTGTAGATCGAGACTCACGGGCCGAAGCTCAGTCTGAGACCGCGAGCGGTCGGCACAACCGCACCGCCACACGTGCGGGTCCGGCCGTCGGTCGAAGGCGGCTTATTCCCGTGCTAGGACGATCGTAAACGACAGGGCGGCTTCGCCGCGACGAGCGCTCTAGTCGCCGCCGGCAACAGCGATCTGGGCGCACGGCGCCCGCAGCGACGCCTCGGTTTGGCGCAGGCTCCGCGCGGCGGCGACCGCCTCCCGCCGCGAGTGCACACCCAGCTTGTGCAGCAGACGGTAGATATGGCTGTAGACGGTGGTCGGCGAGAGCACGAGCCGCTCCGTGATCTGCTCGGTCGAGGCACCGTCGCCAAGCAGTTCGACGATCTGCCACTCCCGAGTGGTCAGGGCGCTGTGCATCGGTCGCCATCCGCCCGCGGGCATCTCCCGGCGCCACCGCTCGAGCAGCGGCGTCATCAGCCGCCTGGGAACGATCGTCTCGCCGGCCGCAGCGAGGGTGACCAGGCGGGCGAACTCGTCCGGGTCGATGTCCTTGTCGATGTGCGCGGTCGCGCCCGCGCGGAAAGCCTCCAGCACAAGCTGGTCCTGGTGCGCCGCGGCCGAGACCGTCGCGATGCGTGCCCGCGGCAGGATGGCCATCACTTCCCGGATCAGTTCGACGCCGCCGGCGGGCGGCAACGAGATGTCCACGAGCACCACCGTGGGGCGGTATTGGCGGGCCATGTCCTGCGCCTCGCGACCGTCCCGCGCACCCATGACCGCCTCGACCTGGCCGGCGCCCCGGAGGACGTCCAGCATCATTCGCCGCGCGAGACCGTCTTGATCGGCGACCAGCAGCCGTACGCCAGGATCCCCGGTGTGCGGTTCCTCATACGTGGACTCATCGTCTCTGACAACCAACCGTAGAGCGGCCGGCATGTCCCACCTCCTCATCTGACCCCTTGACTCACGGCCCGCCGCGGTCCCCGACAGCGGTAATGCACCGCGATCCGGTCCATGGTCAACCGGCGGTGATGATCCAACTTTCGGGTTGTCGCTACGGGTCACATCGGGGAGAATGGACCGGTCCGCTTGTGCGGCGCTAATCGATCGCTAAGCGGATGCAGTGCCATGCAGTTCCGAATCCTCGGTCCGCTCGAGGTCGCCGACGGCGACTCTCTGGTCTCGCTCGCGGGGGCGCAGCGGGCGCTGTTGGCGCTGCTCTTGCTCAGCGCGAACGAGGTCGTCTCCGCTGACCGGTTGCTCGAGGAGCTGTGGGGCGAACATGTTCCGGAGTCGGGGCGGGCCGCCCTGCAGGTGCGGGTCTCACAATTGCGCAAGGCGCTCGGCGGCGACGGCGCTCGGATTGTCACCCGCGCCCCGGGATACGTGTTGCGGGTCGATCGTGACGAGCTTGACCTTCACCGCTTCGAGCGGCTGGTTAGCGAGGCGGACGGCGCCGAGCCGGCGGAGGCGGCGGCAGCGTTGCGCGAGGCGCTTGGCCTGTGGCGCGGGGCTCCGCTTGACGATGTGTCACACGAATCGTTCGCGCAGCCGGCGATCCGGCGGCTGGAGGAGCTACGGCTCGCGGCCTTCGAGAAGCGGATCGAGGCAGACCTCGAGCTAGGGCGTCACGCCGAGATCATCGCCGAGCTCGAGACGCTGGTTGAGGAATATCCACTGCGCGAGCATTTGCACGCACAGCTGATGCTCGCGCTGTACCGATGCGGCAGACAGGCCGATGCGCTGGCCGCATATCAGAGTGCCAGGGGGGTGCTGGTCGAGCAGTTGGGGATCGAGCCGAGCGCGCCACTCCGAGCGCTCGAGCAGGCGATTCTCCGCCAGGAAGGGTCGCTCGACCTATCAGCGACCGCCGCGCCCGCGACGTCGCGGCCTGACCCGCGCGCGGACCGGGACGCGGCGCACAACCTGCCGGCGCGGGTCTCCAGCTTCATCGGTCGCGAGCGGCAGCTGAGCGAACTGCGTGGGCTGCTGTCGCGCGCTCGCGTGGTGACGCTGACGGGTGCCGGAGGCGTGGGCAAGACGAGGCTTGCGCTCGAGCTCGCAGCGAACATGTCGGACGGGTCGGATGACGGGCCCTGGTTTGTCGATCTCGCACCACTGACCGATCCGGCACTGGTCGCCGCGAAGCTGGCGGGCGTCCTGGGCATCCGAGAGCAGCCGGGACGCTCGTCACTGGAGTCGCTGGTCGCCTCGTGCAGGACGCGACACGTACTGGTGATCCTGGACAACTGCGAGCACCTGATCGACGAGGCGGCCGCGATTGCCGACCAGTTGGCGCGCGGCTGTCCGAGGATGAGTCTTCTCGCGACCAGCCGCGAGCCGCTCGCGATCGACGGGGAGTATCTGTATCGAGTGCCCCCGATGTTCGTTCCGCCACCCGACGCGGATCCGAGCTGCCTGCTCACCAGCGACGCAGTTCGGCTGTTCGCCGACCGCGCGCGCCAGCACCGCTCCGAGTTTTCCGTCGGCCCCGGCAACGCGCCGGCGGTGGGGAGGCTCTGCCGCCGCCTCGACGGGATCCCCCTGGCCATCGAACTCGCGGCCGCCCGGCTGCGCACGCTGACCCTCGACGAGATCGACGCTCGGCTGAGTGAGCGCTTCCGGCTACTGACCGGTGGACCTCGCGTCGCGGCGCCGCGACAGCAAACCCTCGAAGCCCTGATCGACTGGTCATATGAGCTCCTGAAGCCGGGAGAACAGGAGATGCTCGAGCTGCTGTCGGTGTTCGCCGGCGGGTTTGACCTCCAGAGCGCCGAGGCGGTGACCGGCGCGCGCTTTGACTCGGCACTCGACGTCCTCGATCGGGTCGCCGCGTTGGTCGACAAGAGCCTGCTCCAGTCCGAAGACGTAGTAGCGAGCCGTTACCGGATGCTTGACACGGTGCGCGACTACGCAACCGCGAGGCTTCTGGCGCGAAGCGAGACCACCGTTCGCGCGCTGCGCGCCGCGCACCGCGATCACTACCTCGCGCTCGCCGAGACCGCGGCGCCGCACCTGATCGGCCACGGCCAGAGCGAGTGGCTCGACCGGCTCGGGCTCGAGGTCGACAACCTGCGCGCGGCGATCGCCTTCAGTCTCGAAGACCCCGATCCAGCCCCTGCACTCCGGCTGGGGCGAGCGCTCTGCTACTTCTGGCTCTACCGCCAGCCCCGGGCCGAGGGCGCGGATGCGCTCTGCGCCGCGCTCGATCGCCCCGAGGCCCACGAGCCCACGCGCATCCGCGGCCGCGCCCTCGCCGCCGCCGCCATTCTTCTCACGATGATCACCGGTGACTACGCCGCGGCGGCGGACCGCGCGAAGGAAGCGCTTAAGATCGCCCACGCGCTTGTAGATGCCGAGCTCCGCGCCGAAGCGCTCCACGTGCTCGCGCTGATCAACGAAAACCGAGGCAACGAACAGGCTCACTTCGAGCTCACCGGCGAAGGCCTCGCGCTGGCCGCGGCGCTGGCCGACCCGCATCTCACCGCGCTGTTGCTGATGACGAGAGGATCCTCTCCGTTCCTCAGTCGCGCCGAACGCGCACGCACCGTCGGAAGGAGCCTCAAGCTGGCTCACCAGGCCGGCAACAAAGCGCTGTACCTCGGCACGCTCAACAACCTCTCCTACCTCGAGCTGGAGGACGGGCACGTCGCCGCGGCCCGCGCACGTCTTGCCGACGGGGTGCGTCTGGCCCAGCAGATCGGCGCTCGACGAGGTCTGAGCCTGCTGTCGTGCACGCTCGGGTTCGCCTCGTACCTGGACGGCGCCGACGGCGAGGCGCGGGCCATGTTCGATCAGTCCCTGGCCATCGCGCAGCGCAGCGGCGATCAGTTGATGGTCGCCTACGCTCAGCTCGGACGGGCGTTGATCGCCAGTCGCACCGGAGACGCGCGAGCCGCCGCGAAGCTTCACGGTGCCGCCGACGCGATCCACGCCAGGCTCGGCACGCACTTTGACAGCCTGGAATCCCGGCTGCGCGCTGCCGACCTCTCACGGCTGCGGACGACCCTCGGGGTGTCCGCATTTCAGGCCGCTTACGACGCCGGTCACGCGTCTGACGTTCCCGCGGCGGTCATCGCCGCGTGAAGCATCCCCTGGACGTGCTCCACGTCGATCACGACCCCGTTCGGGAGGACCGTGAGGCTTCCGCTTGGGTCGGGCACGGTCCGGCTTACCGTCGCAGCCGCCATGCCGCGCACCTTTCCTTCCACATCGAACACCGGCCCGCCGCTCATGCCGACGAGGCATGCGTGCTGCACGATGTAGCCGTCGTACATCCTGGGGCCGATCACGACCTGCGTGGTGTCAATGGCAAACGTCGGTTGCCAGTAGCGCCGCACGCTACCGACGAGGTGCCCTTCGGAATTGATCGAGAGCACCGGCATGGGATATCCCGCCAGGCAGACCGACTCCCCGGGGCGTACCGGCTCGTAAGAGAATTCCACGCCCGGCAACGCGTCCCGGCACACCCGGCCGAGGTAGAGGTCGTGGGCCGGGTCACTCGCCACGCATTCGATCTCCACGGCGGGCTCACATACCTCATCCGGGACCTTCCCGTAGTAGTACAGCGTTGATCCGGGCGGCGCGCCCGCGATCACATGATCTGCCGTGAGGAACAGGCCACTGTCATCAATGAAGAACCCCGTGCCCCTGACCCCGACCTCACAGTGATCGCCGTCCCACTGGTTGAAGAAGATCGGGAAGATCGACTCGGTGATCTTGGCGACCGCATCAGCGTACATGCTGCCCTCCCGGCAGGACGAGCTTCGACAACACTGTTGACATCGAGCGGTCCGCGCCCGACACCCGCGCAATCGGCATAGGAGCGGGCGGGCGCCCCCGCCCATCCCCGGCCGTCGGACCGCATGCCATGTAGAGCGACCAGTAATGGCGCTGGCGCTGGAACAGCTCCTCATGCGTCCCCACCTCGGCGATGCAACCGTCCACGAGCACCACGATCTTCGTGCCCGCGGGAATCGAGTCGTAGCGATGTGTGGTGAACAGGATGACCTTGGCCTGATTGAACTGAGCAAACAGCTCAAAGACCGCACGCTCTCCCTCCGGGTCGAGGCTGGCCACGGGCTCATCCAGGATCATCACCGGGGCATCCTGGTAGATCAGCCTGGCGAGGGCGAGGCGTTGCCACTGTCCGCCTGAGAGATCGAGTCGACCGCCAAACCCCGCGCCGACCAAGGTATCGATTCCGTCGGGCAGCCCGGCCACCACCCGACCCAACCCGGCCAGTTCCAACGCCTCATGGATGCGGGCGTCCTCCGTCGCGGATTTCTCAAACCGCATCGTGACGTTCTGGCGGATGGTCAGGTAAAGGTGAGACGGCTCCTGGAACAGGACCGCTCGGTGTGCCTGGTCTGGCGGCAGGCACGTGCCGCCGGGGAGCCGGACGCTGATCGAGCCAGAGGTCGGCGCGAGCAGGCCGGTGAGCAGCTTGACCATTGTGCTCTTACCTGCCCCGTTCGGACCGACGATCGCCGTGACCCCCGCCGGGAACGTGTAGGAGACTTCCGACAGCGCGACCTTGTCACTGTGTGGGTAGCTGTAGGTGACCGACTCGAGGTCGATCGCCAAACCGTTCGAAGACAACACCTGGCACCTCCTAGGCGGCGCGCACAGCGGCCAGCCCGGCGGGCCGCGACGCAGGAGTTACCTGCTGCGGACGGACTGGCTCCGGAGCGTCGAAACGGTGGGTCAAGAAGTCAAACACCTGGGCCAGGTAACCGAGGCACTCGGTCATGGAGCCCCAGGATGCCGAGAACGATCTTCCCTGGTTCAGGCCCATGATCAGCGCGGGAAGCAGGATCGCGGCCTCCGCCGGGCCGGCGGCCGTCTGGCTGATCTGCCAGAACACGACTCCCATCGCCCCCGTCATCACGGCGGCAGCGCCGATGCCGACGCAGACGCGAATCGCTTGATAGCGGCGGAGCAGTCGCCTCAGGTTGCTCAGGTAGCCACTGGCGAGAACGCAGTACTCATCGTCGAGGATCGTCGAGTTGTGCACACGGATGTCGCGTTGCCACGTGGCGTCGATGCTCTTCTGGGTCAGATAAGTCATGCGAAACAGGGCAGGGGCCGATTGCGTCTGCAGTTGCAGAAGCCGGTTGTGGTAGCGCGTCTCCGCAACGGTCAAAGGCACCAGGACCAGCAGGAACACGTCCAGCAGTGGCGCGAGCGCGGTGAGCGTGATCGCGATCGCGATCGAGGCGCCCAGCGCGCTCACGCTCCCCACGAACGCCTCCACGAGCATCCCCGGCCGGTAGCTGGCCTGGCTGATCAGGAGTCCGTAGCGCGCTTGAAATGCGTTGTCCTCGAAC